>JAIMBE010000006.1 GCA_023511565.1 Bacillota bacterium | reverse complement strand
CCCGCTCGGAGTTCCCCGCACTCGAGACCGGGGCGATGGAGCGCAACGCAGCCGACGACTGGCGAGAGGAAGCCATCCGCCAGGCACGCCAGCTGGAAACGGCCGCACGCGAACCGGTGAGCGAATTCCAGGAATTTCGGCGCAAGCTGGCAACGGGCGAGCTACTCTCGCGCTCGGCAGAAAAGCTGGCTTTTGCACTGCGATTTTCTGGGCGCATCACGATCACGTTGCACCAGGGTCGGGTCACGAAGACGGTGCTCGAGGAGGCGTACTTCCCGCAGCGGACGGGGTCGTGAGCGCGCCGTGTTGGACAGCAAAATCCTGAAGCAGGTCTGACGGAACCTTCTCCGGAGCCCTGCCCTTCCCCGCCCCAGTGGAGGGGGAAGGCAGGGCATTTTTTTGGGGCAAACCCATGAGCTCACCAGCCAAACCGTCGCAAACACGCACTCCAATCCCAGCGCAGCGTATGGAACTTCGCTACTGCCCGCGCTGCGGGAAGCTGCACGTGCGGCCCGCCGAGTCGGAAACCAACGTCTGCACAGACTGCCTCCGAGCACTGGCCTGGCTGTACGAAGAGGAACGATGAAACTGCCATCCTATGAACGTCTGCGAGTGATTCTGCTGCTCCGGCACTACTTCCGCACTTCCCTGTTGCTCGGGCGGATGCCTTCCGTGCTGGGCGGCGGCACATTCCGGAGCCGACTGCGCAGCCGACCGTCACGGGCGTTCGAGGATGCGGTGCTGTTTGTCTGCGACGTGGAGCGCTGCCTGCACAGCCTGGAGCCGTTCGACCAACGCATCCTCGCCCTGTGCATTTTCGAAGACCGCTCCGAGTGGGAAACCGCGCGGCTGTTCGGCCGCCCGCAGGCGCACATCTCTCGGCGGCTCGGCCAGGTGCTGGACCTGCTCCATGAAACATTCTGTCGGCTGGGGCTGTTGACGCCACTGCCCCAAGAAGCCGGGACAGCAAGCCCACCAGCCGAGGCGGGCAGAACGAGCAAACCAGCTCCGAGCCACCCCGGCCGAAGCCGCTCAAGAGACCAAGACAGGAACGAACTCGCACGGCCCGGCGACGCGCCGGGGGCTATGTGAAGGAGGCACTCATCATGAAAGCCAAACGATCAAACCCCGGGCCGCCGCCCCCTGGCCCCCGATTGTCTGCGGAAGCGCTCGAGCAGCTGGTCGTCGAGCAGTTGTTGCAGCCGCTGCGCACCAGCCAGCAGCGGCTGGCGATACAGCAACGATGTGCAAACTCGTCCCTGGAGATCGAAGCGACCCTGTGCGCGGCCGCGGTGGCCGAACAGCTTCGGCTTCCGCTGCGCGCGTTCGTGATGGAGCAAACCACGCGGTTGGTCCAACGGTTGTTTGCCAGTGCGGAGGCCGGTGAGTCCTGGGCCTGGCGCGTGATTTTGGAAGCCACGGAGATGGGCGAGCATCTCCGTCAGGCGCTGGCCCGCACCGGGACGGGGGCTGCCCCGGCCGATGCGTTTGTCTCCACGGGCTTCGAGCAGCGCCTGCTGGAGCGCCTGCGCGAGCTGGGCACGTCCGTGCCTGATGCGGCGAACAGCACCGCAGCCGCCGACCAAGAGGTGGAATGAGTGATGCCCGAGTTGAGATCCATCCTGCAGCGGCTGGCGGCCGAGCCGACAACGCTCGTGCGGCACCCACTCGCCGAACGATTCGCGCACCTGGAGGGGTCCTGGCCCTTGCTGGACGCCCTGATCCCTGCGTTCTGCCAGATCCGCGACCGCTCCGGTCGGCTGGTGCCGTTGGTGCAGAACCCGGTGCAGTGCGACTACGCGCAGCGACGCACGGCGCGGAATCTGGTGCTGAAGGCGCGCCAGGTGGGCATGACCACCTACATCGCGGCGCGGTTCTTCCTGCGCACGATCTCGACGCCCGGCACAGTCGCGCTACAGGTGGCGCACTCGCTGGAATCTGCCGAACAGATTTTCCGGATTGTCCGGCGCTTCTTGGACACACTGGATGAGGACGTGCGTCGCGCTCTGAAACCCTCGCGGATCCGTGCACGCGAGCTCGCCTTGGCCGGCACCGACAGCCGCTATCTGGTGGACACCGCCGGCAACCGACACGCAGGACGCGGGCTGACGATTCACTGTCTGCACGCGTCGGAGGTCGCGCAATGGCCCGGTGACGCCGGGGAGACTCTCGCAGGACTGCTGGGAGCGGTGGCGCCGGGCGGCTGGGTCGACCTGGAGTCTACGCCGCGCGGCTCCGGAAGCCTGTTCCATCGCTTGTGGACTGATGCCGCCGCGTGGCCCGGTTACACGCGACACTTCTTCCCCTGGTGGCTGGAGCCAGCCTACACGTTCGTTCCGGCACCCGGCGAATCGCTTGAACCGCTCAGCGAGGAGGAGCGCTGGCTGGTCGAACGCCACCGGCTCACCCCCGGCCAGATTCATTTCCGCCGCTATCTCCACACCACGCTTGGCGTGCTGGCGCGGCAAGAGTTTGTCGAGACCGATGTGGACTGCTTCCTCGCCGCAGGGCGGCCGGTGTTTGACATCGCTGCAATCGAAGCCCGGCTGCGGCGGCTGCCCGAACCGGTGGAACGTCACGCCAACGGCGCCGAACTCATCTGGTTTCCGCCGCAGGCCGGGCGAGACTACATCCTCGGCGCCGACGTGGCCGAGGGCACCGAGCATGGCGATTATTCCGCCGCGGTGGTTCTGGATGCTGCGACCGGTTTGCAGTGCGCAGAAATTTATGCCCGCTGGCCCCTGCGCCAGTTCGCCGAATCCCTCGACCGAATGGGGCGTCGCTACAACTACGCCCTGATGGCCATTGAGCGGAACAACCACGGACACGCCGTACTCTATGCCCTGCGACACCAGTGCCACTACCCGCGAATCTACCACCATCCGGAACCCGGCCTGCACCCGACCGCAACAAAGGCCGGCTGGCCCATGAACCTGCAAACAAAGCCACAGGTCATTGGCGCGCTCCACCTGGCCCTGGAGCAGACTCCGGAGATCATCAGCTCGGCGCAGCTGCTCGAGCAGTGCCGGAGCTTCGTGTACCGGGAAGACGGCGAGATGGGGGCCCTGCCCGGCATGCACGATGACCTGATTACCGCCATGGGGATCGCCCTTGCCGTGCGAGCACGCACGGCTGCCGCCACGCTGACCAGCGCCGCGGTGCGCAACCCGGCAGTGTGGTGAGTGGCGGCACGGCCCGGACTGAGCCGCGCAAGCGCGCGGTTCCCGCCGGCAAATCCGGTCTGGCTCTTGCTGTGCAGGGGGTCGGCGACTAGCATTAGCTCGAGCTTCCCGAGGCCATGCCCGAGGCACTCGAACACATCCGGCGAATGCGCGGCGGCGCACAGGCACATCTGATGCGCTGCTCGGATGGCGGTTATTACGTCGTGAAATTCCAGAACAACCCGCAACACCAGCGCATTCTGGTGAACGAATTGCTGGGCACGAGGTTGGCGGCACGACTGGGACTGCGGACGCCCCGGGTGGCCGTCGTGCATGTCGATCAGCGACTGATCGACCTGACGAGCGAGCTGGTGATGCAAATCGGCACAGCACGGATTCCCTGTCGTGCCGGGTTTCAATTCGGTTCGCGGTATCCGGGCGACCCTGCCCAGATCGTGGTGCACGACTTGTTGCCCGAGGAGCAGTTGCTCGCGGTGGAAAACCTGGCGGATTTCTGCGGCATTCTGGTGTTCGACAAGTGGACCTGCAACACAAACGGTCGGCAGGCGATCTTCTATCGGGAAGACGGACAGCCGCACTATGCCGCGATGATGATTGACCAGGGCTTCTGCTTCAATGCTGGCGAGTGGAATTTCCCGGACGCGCCGCTGCGCGGCCTCTATCTCCGGCAGCGCGTCTACGAGCAGGTGCGCGGGATGGAGGCGTTCGAGCCGTGGCTGGCGCGCCTGGAGCAGGTCAACGAGCGCGTGCTCGACGCCCTCAGCAAAGAGATTCCTCCAGAGTGGTACGACGGCGACCAAGACGCGCTCTACCGGCTGCTCGAACAGCTTCTGCGCCGGCGCAAGCGGGTCCCGGATCTCATCCTGGAAGCAAAAAAATCTGACCGACAACCTTTCCCCAACTGGACGTGAACCATGAGCGAGATCAGACTGGAAAGCTGCAGCTATCGCATCCTGCGCTACACCCCGAATCTGGTGCGCGATGAATGGGTGAATATCGGCGTGCTGCTCCACGAGCCGGCCCGCAACGAATTACGGTACCGGTTGCTCGAAGGGCCCGCCGAGTTCCACCGCGTACGACGACTGCATCCCCAGGCGGATCTGGACCTGCTGCGAGCACTGGGCGCGGAGCTGGAGCAACAGATCGGGGCGGCGAATGGCAATCCGGCAGCATTTCTGCAGAGGCTGGAGGAAACGCTCTCCAATGTGCTGCAGCTCAGCCCGCCGAAAGGGGTGCTGACCGAAGACGCCGCAGCGGAGCTGGAACGGCTCTACCGCGATCACGTGGAAGCCCCGCGCTATCGCCGAGCCGCTGGAACCGAGCGACCGCAGACGCGCACCGAAGTACGCCTTCGGGCCCGGCACGTGTTCCGTCGTGCCGGCATTCTGCACCGGCTGACCGCGAATGTGTCCGTCGAAGAGTATACGGAACCGGGCGATCCATTCCGAATCGACTTCGCCTATCGGCGCGACGGTACCCAGGGCTTCCTGCACAGCCTGCTGTTGACGGGCGACCCGGGTCGCGCCAAAGAGCTCGCCTACACTGCCGAACGGGTTCGCGCGAAACGGGCCGCTGAGTTCTTCGCCATCACCGAGGTGGAACCTGAAGTGTCGGATCTGCGGCACCAGTTCTTCCGACGATTGCTGGCGGCGCAGGTCATTGACATCGTGCCCCTCACCCAGCTCGAACCCTTCGCCGAGCAACTGCGGGCGAAGCTGAGCTAGTGGCGGGAATCCTGTCAAGAGGCTGCGCGAGCCAAAACTCCGGCAAGCGATTGAAACAAAAGCGGAAGAAACTTTTGCCAAACTGAATAATAACCCCTCCCAATCTGCTATAACATTCTCAGAAACTGAAAAAGGCCACCGCCCCGGAGGTCGCGCTTCGGGGCTTTTGTTTTGTGCCGGGTCCTTTCCGAGCGGCACGAGCCGCGCCGACCACAGGCGGCACGCGCGCGAACCCGTTTCTCGATTCCAAGAGTATGCGCAACAGGAACAACGAACACTGGCTGCGGAGAGCTTGGCGTCTGCTGACCAGCTCTGCAGAACGCAAAACCATTGTACTGCCCGCGGCGTCGTCCCCGCAGCGGCGGCAGCCGCTGCCCAAGCCGACACCGGCCAATCTGCGCCGCTTCTCGGAAACCCCGGTTGCACGCAAGGCGATCAACACCATCAAGGACCGCATTGCGGGGATGAAGTGGCGCCTGCAGGCCAAACAGGGAGCCCTGCGCCGCGAAGCCGAGTCGCGGATCCACATCCTGACCGCCAATCTGCAGACGCCGAATCCGGCCGACAGCTTTCGCTCCCTCCTCGAACAGGTGCTCGAAGATCTGCTGGTGGGCGGCGACGGTGCGATCGAAGTGCAGATGACGCCGAATCCGGAGCGCCCGCTGCTGCTCTGGCCGGTGGACGCAACCACCATTCACATCTACGCGGGCTGGTCGGGCGACGCCGAAGAGCCGCGCTATGCCCAGGTGACCCCCTGGGGACATCGCATCGACCTGCGAGACGATGAGCTGGTCTACATCCGCTCGAACCCGCGCAGCTACACACCGTTTGGCCTGGGCCGACTGGAAGTTGCGTTCGAAACCATCAGCTGGCTGCTGGGCGCTCAGGAATATGCGGCGCGACTGGCCTCGAACACGGTGGTGCAGTTCGCGCTCTGGCTGCAGGAAATGCCACCGGCCAGCTACGACAAGGTGATTTCCTGGTGGCAGAACGAAATCGAGGGCACGGGCCGCGTGCCCATCATCGCCAACTTGCCGACCAAACCGGAAGTGCTGCGCTTCGGAGAAGGTTCGGACCGCGACCTGCGGCTGGACTGGCAGCGGTTTCTGATCCGCATTATCGCCGATGCCTTCGACCTGCCGCCCCTGCTGCTCGGGCTGGAGCAGGATGTGAACCGGGCGACCGCCAGCGAGCTGGTGGACGAAGCCTTCCACACCGCGGTGGTGCCCACCGCACGGCTGCTCGCTGAGCACCTGACGCGCGACGTGATCGCCCGTACGCTCGGCTGGGAAGACCTGGAGTTTGTTTTCGACGACCTGGAAATTTTCGACCAGCGCACGCAGGCCGAAATTGACGAGATCCTGCTGCGCGCCGACGTGCTGCTGCCGGACGAAGTCCGCCGGCGACGCAACCTGCCGGCGCTGACCGACGGTTGGGGTGCGCTCACCTACACGCAGCGGCAGGCACAGATCCAGAGTCGTTCCCGCGGAATCTCTGTCTGACAGGAGTCTGGGATGCGCAAACGCATCAAGCCCGCCGGTCTGCGCCTGGAAGCGATGGCGCTCGACATCCCGGAGTTCCCGGATCACCCCAATCGCATACCGTTCTCCGGTGTGCTGACGCGAGTGGATCGGCCCAGTGATCGCGCGCCGAACGGGGCCCAGGGGCACCGGGTCCTGCTCCCGCGCGCGGTGGCTGAGCGGGCCCTGCCCAGCCTGCTGGGCATGGCCGTGGACTATGCGCCCGGACTCCGCGGCCACGACGTGCAGCGGAAGATCGGCATCATCACGCGCGCGGAAATTGTCGAGGACCGGCTGGAAGTTTCCGGCCACTTGTTCGGCAAGGATTTTCCCGACGTCATCGCGGAACTACGCGCCCGGCGCACACAGCTCGGCATGTCGTACGAAGTGACCGACGTGCGTGTGGCGGATCGCACAGCTCCCATCTGGGTGCTGGAACAGGTGGTCTTCACCGGCGCAGCCATCCTGGACCGCACGGCTGCCGCCTACCAGTCCACTTCGCTAGCGGCCCATGCCGCCGGCTCGAAACAAGGAGCGATCATGGAAGAACGCGTGCTGAAAGCGCTGGAGAATCTGGCAGAGTCGAATCAGGCCCTGCTCGCAGAGTTCCAACGCCTGCGCGGAGCGCTGGAAGCGCTGGCGGGAAGCCCCGGACACAGCCTGACCCTGGCCGGCAGCGCGGGTCATTCCGACGCGCTGGAGACGCGCGTGGACGAACTGGCGCGGCAGACCGAAGAGCTGCGCCGGCAGAACGAAGCGCTGCGGGCCCAGGCGGAACGCTTTGCGGCGCAGTCGGCGCGGAAGACGATCCAACCGCAGGTGCTCGCACTGCTTGCCAAGAGTGGGGTGGCGACAAACCTGCTCGGGCATTCGGGCAAAATCGAAGTCGCTGTCCTGGACCGGGCGCTCGAAGGCCTGCCCACCGAACAACGACTGGCCATCAAGTCGCAACTGGCGCGAGCCGGCGTGCTGGACTGATCCGCTGAGTTCCCGGCTGGCACGGCCCAGGCCCAAGCCCCATCGGGCGCAGTTCGAAACATTCCGACCGCGAGGAGAAACATGAGCAGAGGATATTTCGTGGATATCGCCGCCGCGGCTGATTTCCTCGGCCCGGGTGCGATTGAGGTGAACCGCTACCAGAGCGAAATCACCGACCTGGTCCGCCGCCGGGGCGCGTTCGGCCAGCGGATCCGGCAGGTGCCGGCGACGGGTCATCCGTCGCGGTATTTCGAGCAGACAGCGATCAATGCCTCAGCGGCGTTTGTGGATCCGCGGGCGATCAACCCCACCGCGGGCACGCCCACGCGCGTCGAGCGCACCGTGCCTTTGAAAGCTCTGGTCGCACAGATCAACTTCTCGCTGTTCGACCTGGAAGTCACGCGCCAGCAGCAGCAGTTTGCCTTCCTGGAAGCGAAAGATCTGGCCGACACCGTGGACGGGCTACTGCGCAAGCATGACCAGGCGCTGTGGAACGGCAGTGACACCAGCTTCACCGCGCCGACCACCCTGGAATACTACGGCGCGTTGCGGCAGCTCACCGACGCTGGCGCCGAGGTGCAAATCACCGATCCGACGGCTTCGATCGTAGACCACATCAAGGCCCAGGTGACCACGCTGGTGGCGCGATCGGACTTCGAAGTGCGACCGACAGCCATCTACGCCAATCCGCAGACGCTCGACCTGATCGACCGGGAACTGAAGACCATCCACAACGTGATCCTCAGCACCCGCACCGTCGAAGGGGGCATCACGGTGAAGGAAATCTCCACACAGGCGGGTACCCTGCCGCTGATTCCCGACTGGACCCTCCTGGTGGAGGACGCCGGAACCAGCAAAATTCACGACGTGGTGATCGTCAGCGAAGACCTGATCGAGTACCACTGGCTCAGCGATGTGAACCCGCGCGTGTTCCAGCTCGGCCTGCCGAGCTCGCTTTCCACGCAGATGATCGTGGTGAAGTTCGGCGCCATTGTCGTGAAAGGGGCCGGCTACGCCCACAAGCGCCTGCGCTTCACCCGGTAGGCCACCGGCAAGGATTTCGCGCGAGCAGAACGAACACGACTCGGTGTCCTGGGGAGACCAGGCCCGGCAACGAGGAACGCATGGCTGGGAATCTCTACCTGACTCTGACCGAGCTGGTCGCCTTCGGGCTGGAAGATGCCACCGACCCGGCCCTGATTCGCGTAGCCAGCGACCTGGTGGATGCGTTCTGCCAGCGACCTTCGCTGCTGGTGACGCAATACACCGAACGCAACCGCCTGCCCCGGCCAGTGCCGGTCACACGAGTTACGTTCACGCCCCTGGCCATTCCGGAAGGCGCCCAGTCCCAGTTTTCGCTGGTTCGTGTCCGGCAGGGGATCCCACGCGGACCGGAAGCGGAGACCCTCGCCTCCCTGCTGGCCCCCTTCGGCGGGCCGCCGGCCTGGGTGGAGCTGGACCACAACCGCATTGACTTTCGTGCAGAGACCGGTGAAGTCTGGCTGCCCGCCACCCTGTTCGGCGACCGCTACACCGAAGTCGAACTGACCTACACGGCGGGCTATACCAGCGTGCCCGAAGCCGTCAAGCTGGCCTGTGTGCAGCTGATCCGGAACCTTGAATCCCATCCGGCGGCCAATGTGAAAACGGCTCTGCTGGACCGGTTGCAACTGGAATACTTTGCCGGCTCGTTGTTGGACGACGACGTGCGGCGGCTGCTGGCGCCATTTGCCGCTCTGCGCTTGAACTGAACATGTCCGCTTATGCCAAGACCGCACGGCGCTGGATCGAACCGCTGCTGGGACTGGGTGCTGGCGGCCACGTAGTTTTGCGATTCCTCGCCTCGAGCGTGGACCCGGCCTCCGAGCTGGGCCTCGTCGGACCCGGCGATGCCGCGTTCGCCGACTACGTGGCCCCGAGCGCGTGGAGCCGAGAGCTGAGCGGCGAAGAGCTGGAAACGCTCGGCGGCCAGTTCCGCCAAGGAGCCCGCGAGGTCGTACTGACCGACCGTTTCCTCCGCAATGTGGCCGCAGCGCAGGGTCACGAACGGGTCGAAGAGGCTCTGGCGGCCGCCGCGGGACTGGTGATCCGGAACCAGCTCTGCCGGATCCGTCGCTTCCGGCCGCTCGACACCGGCCACGAAACCTACGCCTGGCAACTGCTGTGTGACGCCCCGCTGGAGCTCGGCTGATGCCCGCAGAAATCTTTTCGCCAGACGACCTGGCGGAACGATTCGCACGATTGGCCACGTTGACCGGAAGGAGCATCGCCCTCGGCACACGCGACGCAGAAGCTGGCATCCTCCTGCGTGTGCTGGAGTACGGCAGCCTGGTCGGACATCGCCCGTGGCCACAGCCCGGCCGGCGCACGACCCGGGCAATCGATCCAGAGACCGGCAGGGAGGTCGTCGTGTCCGCGCAGGCGCCGCAAGGATTCGTCCGCGTGCAGGCAGCCGACTTCGCCCGCCTGCTGGTCGAACAGCTCGGCAGGCCAACAAACTGGTTCCACCCGGAGGCTGTACAGGCCTTGCTGGACACGGCGGTGCACACCGCGGCCACCGAGGCCCTCGAGCGCCTGGCAGCGCGACTGCCGGAGGCAACAGGCCGGCTGCAGAACAGTCTGGCGATCCTGGGTGAATGAACCATGGAGTTGAGCGGCGATCTGCGGGAGAAAGACTTCTCCGGTTTGGATCTGAGCGGAGTCGTTTTCCGCCAAGCCGACCTGTATCGCAGCAACTTTGCGCAGTGCGACCTGGCCGATGCGGTGTTCGATCAATGCTTCGCGGCCGAAGCGGATTTCACGCAGGCAAACTGCGCGCGACTGCAGGCGCTCGGAAGCAGCTTCTACCGGGCCCGGTTTGCGGGCGCCAACCTGCGCGAAGCCCTGCTCTGGCGGTGCGTACTGGCGGGCGCCGATCTGCGCGGAGCCGACCTGAAACAGATCACGGCAACGCTGGACTGCAACACGTTCGAAGAAATCCGGCTGGATCGTGCCGCGAGCATCGAACTGGCCTATCTGTTCGGCCGCGCGCGAACCAAGCACCGCGAACGCTGGCTGGCGGTGGTGGGCCCGCGCGATCTGGCCTGGCTGGGCCGCGTGTTTGCTCGCTGAGGACCTATGCAGGCTGCCAAAGACAGCTTCTTCCGCGCACTGCAATCGCGGCTGGCAGCGGTGAACCCGAATCGAACCCTCTCCGCGAACGGCGTCACCCGGCCAGCCATCGTGGTAGCGGAAAACCAGCCGTTCCCACCGCCGCGGCTGTGGTTCAACACATTCTACATCCACTGGCTGGCGGCACCGGTGGTGCGCGGATTTTCCCGCACGCAGACACCCCGGTACGAACAGATTGCCCAGATCGAATACTTTGTCACCGGAAACCCCGGGCGCGAGCAGCCGTTCGCCGACCGCGGCCGGTTGCTGGCCGAGCTCGATCAGGAACTGCTGGCGATTCTGTTCCCGGGGTTCACCGAAAAACGCGACTACAGTCGCACCCCGTCGCAGGCCCTCGGCAGCTTCCTGCACTGGCGCTGGACCCCGAACTTCCGCACAGTGATCGAGCAGGAAGGCTCCGTGCTGCGCCGGATTGCCACCGTGCACATTTCCTTCTACCTGGAACCCATTGCCCAGTAGTTTTTCCGGCGCCACAGGCGGGAAAGGTTCATCTGCGAGGAGCGTTCGATGCCCATTTCGAAATCGCTTGTCCAACCATTCCGCAAGCCGATGATTCTGGTCGGCTCGGGATTCCGTGGGTTTTTCGCGCCATTTCGGCAGGGCGCAGAGCCGCTGCCCACCCTTTTTGATCCCGCACGCCAGGGACGTTTCGATACAAACCGTCCACCGACGGGTTGGTTCGACCTCGGCTGGATTGACCAGTTCCGGCGTTCCCCGAACGGCCGCATCGGGCAGATTCGTTCCGGCTATCGGGGCGCGGTGCGGGCCCAGTACCGCGGTGAGATTGGCAGCAGTATTGAGTTCGAATTCCGCGAGTGGGGCAAGCTGCAGATGGCGCTGGCCAGTGGCACCACACACTTCAACATCCTGAAAGCGGCTGCCGGTGCGGCCCAGCAGCCGCTGGGCGGCTCACCGGTGCCGGCGGTCGCACTGGGGACTGGCTCGACGGCCAGCACCCTGGTGCTGGCGACCGGTGGGGGCGCGCAGTTTTCGGTGGGCGAGTTTGTGGCCGTGGACGTGGACTACACCGGGCAGTCCGAATACGTCGGTTCGGGTGTGCAGGCTTCGTTCGTGTCCGCGGCCTCGGTGAGCGATGTGGATTACATCCGCCGGGTGACCTTCAACGTGGGTGTGATCAAAGCCATCTCCGGCGACACGCTTGAACTCGAACAACCGCTGCTCGGCGGCGTGCCGCCGGCCCAGGCCAAGGTCCAGACCGTCACCGGCTTCGCCAGCCGGGAAGGCAGCTCGTTCATCCAATCCTGGTCGGCCGTGTTTGTGGTCGACACGGCCGATGGCGCGCAGCTCTACTATTACTACCCGCAACTCTCCGTGGCGAACGAACGGGAAGACGCTACGTTCGAAGTGGAAAACGTCGGCACCGCGGACGTGCGCGGTTATTCCTTGCGCGCCGAATTCAACGCGCTGGCCTTTGAAGACCCGGTGGACGGGGAAACGGTGGTCAGCTATCGCGGCTTCTTCCCGGCGCCGGGCTCGCAGGCCTACTGAGCGTCACAAATCGGGCAGGACCGAATGAAGGCAGCCACGCCAAACACCACTCACGCAGATCGCGAACTCGATCCTCGCCTCCAGGCACGGCTCGATGCGGAAATCGCGCGGCTGCGCGAGCAGTCTCAGAAGGCCATTGAGGCCTTCCAGCGGAATTTCCCGCCACCGACCGAGGAACAGATCGAACGCCTGCTCTATCCGGAGCTTTCCGAGTTCACCCTGGAACTGGGCGGCCGGCGGTTCGTGCTGCGCGAGCTGCCTGCACTCACAGAAAAGAAATTCCTGCGCCTGGTCGAGCACAAGCTGCCCGCCCTGGTCGCAGAGATTCTGCGGTTCGATGAGCGTCTGGGCGAAGACCCCGCTCAGGCGTTCGCACAGTTGCTCACGCGCGCCGAATCGGCCCTGGACCTGGTGGCCGAAACCTGTGCTCTGGTGCTGGATCCCAGCGGCGAGCAGGGGATCGACCGGGAATTTGTGCAGGCGCACGCTTCGACCGCGCGCCAGTTCCGTATTCTGCAGGCACAATTGCTGCTCAACGCGGGCCGGGATTTTTTATCGCGACTCTTCCCCGTCCTGACGCCGCCGGAAACAGGGCCCCCAGCCGACCCCAGCGCCACGCCGGACAACACTGCCGCTATCCACAACTGGCCGCCGCCGTCAGCTGGGTGGAGTTCTTCCGTGAAAGCCCCGGCACCATCATCCGAAAATTCACCCTGGGACAGCTTGCCCTGATCGCCTGGCAGCTCGAAGAGCGAACCAGAAACAGCCAGATGGAAGCCGAGGCACCGGCCGAAGCCCTGGATCTTCGCAGGCTCAGCGGCCGTGAACTGGCTCTGCACCTGCGCCGGATTGGCGCCTGGTGAGGAATTCTGGCAACGGGAGTTCTTTCGATGGCCGATACCGTAGCGGACGTACTGGTTCGGCTCGGCGTGGACACCAACGGCCTGCGCGAGGGGTTTCGCGACGCGCGCAACCAGACGGTGCGCTTCGCGTCGGATTTGGCCCACCTGCTTTCGGCCTCGCTGCGCGGCGGTCCGATCGAAATCCTCGGCACCGCCGCCCGCACGGCCAGCCGCGTCATCCCGGGGCCGTTCGGGACCCTTCTGGGCGGGCTGGGCAACATCTTCTCCGCAATCGGCAGGTTCTTTTCGGGACTGTTCAAGCGCAGTGCCCGCAACGCCGCGCGGGAAATCCGTCTTGCCTTCCAGGAAATTGTCACTGCCTTCAACAGCGGATCGGCCACGCTGGGCGCGACCCTGCAACGCCTGGAGCAGGAGCGCGCGCGCGCCATTCGCCGACTTTCGGGAAAGAAGGGCGGCCGCGAGGAGCTGAATCGCCTGCTGCCGGAGTTCGATCGTGCAATCGCTGAGCTCCGCAGTCGGCAGCAGGCCATCTTGGAGCAGTTCGAATCCTCCCTGCAGCTGCTCCGCGTGGGACGCGCTTTCCGCGACGTGGCAGCCAGCGTGCAGGAACTCCTGCAGCAGTATCGCACCTATGTGGATGCGGGTGGCGATCTGGCCCGTGCGAACGAATTCCTTTCCCGTTCGCTCGAAGAGCTGCGCGCCGACGCACGTCTGGAACTGGCCGAAGGCGAGCAGCAGGCGATTGAAAATGCACTGCGGTTGAATCAGCTCCTGCTCGAGCGCGAAGCGATCCTGGCGGAAGCTGCCGAACAGGAACAGAAGATCCGCACCCGCGGCGTGCTGGAACGCCAGCGCACCGTGGCTCAGGAAAAGGCCCTGGAGCTGGAAGCGGTCCGCCGACGGCGCGACGAACGGCTGGCCGAGCTCGACCGCGAAATTCAGCATCTGCAACTCCGCGTCGACATCGAAACAAAAGTCTTCGAGCTGTCGCGCGACCGCGTGGCGCTGGAACTGCGGCTGCTGGAGCTGAAAGCTCAGGAAGCGGAACGCGAGGCAACGCGTCTGGCTGCGCTGAAGCAGGTGGTCGCGGGCATCGTGCCGAGCTTCACCGGCCTGACCACCTTGACGCCAACTTTGCAACAGATTCTGAACCTTGGCGGCATCTCCATCATCGTCGGGCAAGACGCCACCCCGGCCCAGGCCCGCCGACTCGGCGCGGAGGCCATCGAAGGCATGCTTCGTGCCCTGCTGGAGGAACGCGCTCGCCTGGGATTGCACCTGGCACTCTGATGGCGATTCGGCTGCTGATCGACAACGCCGACCATCGCGGGCTTGTGGACTACACACGCTACCTGGCCGCAGCCGACCGCACCCCGGCAGTACTCCGCGACGAACTGAATCTGCCGGCGCGGTTTGACTTTGTTCTGCTGCCTGCCGATCTGGAGTTCCGCGCCCCTTCGCGCTCGGCCTATGTCCGCCTGGAAGGTCTGGCGGACTCGCGGCCCGCCGGCGGGCCACGTGTGCCCGGGCCGCTCTTTACCGGCTTCGTCACCCAAGAGCCGGAGATCGAATTCCTGGGCGTGGCCAACGGGCAGCCCGTGTACGGCTTCCGCTACCAGGCTACGGGCGAAGAATATCTGCTGAACGTGAAGCGCATCGGTCTGCTGCCACCCTTTCTGAACCAGACCGCGGGCCAGATCCTCCGGTTCCTGGTCGAACACCTGCAGCCCGGGCGATTCGACACCACTGCGGTCGCCGAAGGCGCGCGCATCCCGGTATTCCGTGCCAACCCGGAAGCCGCCTGGAGCGACGTGGCCCGCGAGCTGGCTGAGCGCTCCGGTTTCTATTACCGGGTGCTCGACGGGAAGGTGATTTTCCAGCCGATCGGCGACGGTGCCGCAGACAGGGTCGTGGACGAACGCGACCGGCACTTCCGCCCGGACTCGCTGGAAATTCATCCCCTGGGCAACGCCATCCAGAACGACGTCACCGTGTTCGGCGCCGTCGAGCCCCAGGCATTCGTGCAGGAGCATTTCGTCGGCGACGGGTTCACCTCGAAGTTCCTGCTCTCCGTGCCTGTGTTTGGAGCGGAATCGGCACGACTGCTCGCCGATGATTTCACCGGTAACCGTCTGGACCCAATCCGCTGGCAGGAAACCGACCCGGGCGATCATATAGGCCTCTTCGAAGGGCGACTGAATGTGACCGGAGGCAGCGGGATCCTGGGAGAAACCACCCTGCTCGCTCGGCAGGTGGTGGAGCTGGCCGGAGAGCTTGAAATCATCCACGGAGAGTACGAGTTTGTCAGTCCCTCGCGGGGCATCCTCGGCGGACTGTACGACCGCGCGACGCTGGCCGCCGAAAATTGCTTGGTCGGATTCGATGTGGCCCCGATGCCCAACGCCACGCGCCTGCGAGCACGGGTGCGTGACGTGGTACAGCCCTCCGAAGTGATCACGCAGGCCAACCATCACTACCTGCTCGTCACCCGCCTGAGCGCCGATCAGCCGTTTCGAGTGCAACAGTCCTTCATCCACTCCGGCGGCGCCCTCGGCAGCGGGGAACTGCCCGCCCGCGTGCAGGTGACACTGGAGGTGCACGACCTTGACCTGGCCAACCCGACCGTTGCAGCCGTGACCGTGCTGTACACAGCTACGCTGGACGATCTGCCCGCCGTGGCGCTCTACGCACCGATCAATTCTGCCGACCTGCATCTGGTAGTCAACTTCCTGCAGATTGCACGACCGGTCCAGGCACGACTGATCACGCAGAAGCCCGGCGAGCCGCCGCGCACCCGTCGGCTCGGCTTCGGCATCGCCGGCCAAGACGCCACGATCACCACAGACCCCAATCAGAACCAGTGGGCCCTGGAGTTTTACTCGGACACGATTCCCGTATCGGGGGAGCGCATCACCCTCTACTACCGCGAAGCCGGACGCGCGTATGCGCGCGTCCGGGACGCCGCCAGTGTGGCCCGGGAAGCGGCGCTCGCCGGCGACAACGGGGTCCGGGCCGCCGTGCTGGGGGATCTCACACCCCTGCCGCGCACATCGGCGGAAGCTGAAGTGGCCGCCCTTGCCTACTTGAGCGATCACACGGCGCCGCGTTACGAGGGTCGATACACGATCTGGAGCGACTTCACCGAACCATTTCCGCGCAGCGGGTGGCGGCTGGAAATCCGGAACGAGTCCCGCTACCCGACGTTCCGCGCGCTGGTGCGGAAGGTGAGCAGCGAGTTCCGCGAACTGGTCAGCGAACGAATTCTGCACACGCTGGAATTCGGCCAGCCCTCGCGAATCGAAGAGATGCTTCGTCGTCTGGTGCCGACCACGGATCTGCTGCAGCCGGAGGAGCCGCTCGACCTGCCCGCCGTGGACGCAGCCGAGCTGGACGGCCGGTTCGTAGCCGATTTCGCTGGCGCGACCCTGTCGGGCGTCGCCCCAACACACTATTTGATCGACATGGGCGCTCCACCACCCGGCGCAGGCGTTTTCGAAGTGCGGCGTAGCGATCAGGGGTGGAGCTCCCACACCAGCGACGGGAGCGCGCAGAATCTGCTCGCGATCGCGCCGACCCAGACGTTCGTCGTGGCCCGGAAAGCCCGTCGGCACATGCTGTTCATCCGCCCGGTGCTGCCCGACGGAACCACGAGCCGCTATTCCACCATTGTGGGCATCCACTATCCGCTCGTGCCACCGGCGCCCCAGGCGGTTCTGGTTGCGTTCGGGCTCGATTCCAGCCGCAAACCGATCCTCACGATTCGCGTGATCCTTGGAGCAGAAAATCTGCAGGACGTCGATCAAGTGGAATTGCGCGATGACGACAACACCACAGTTCTGGCGCGCTGGACGTTCGGTCAGCTCCAATTTGAAAACGGCGCCTATCAGGCAACGCTCGTCCTGGACAACAGTGTGGCTCGACTGCGGGAAAAGACCGTATTGGCCTATACACGAAACACACTCGGGGAATACTCGGCACCCACCAGCGGAACCGGCGCGCAGCCGGAACCAGCGAAACCCCAACTGACACCGGGAAACTCTGTCGGGCAGATCGTAGAGATTCGCCTGGATCGCAGCAGCGCCGAGATTCAACAGACGCAAGTCCAGGTTGTCGACGCCGCCACCCACTTCGACGAACCGGAACAGGATGTGACGTTCGACGAGCAGCCGGAAAAATTCAGCTTTGTCGCGCCGCGGTCCGGCGACTGGATGTTCCGGGCTCGGCGCCGTGACGCTCTGGGCTGGACACCCTGGTCCAACGAGCCCCAGGGCCAGATCCCCGCACAGGTTCTGGTGGTTTCCGTGCGATTCTTCCGCGCACCCGAGCTGGATCCTTCGATTGGCGCAGCCATCAACGCACAGAACCTGCTGCCGAACAGCGAATTCTTTCTGCCCGGGATCAACGGGCAGGAAGGCACCGCTGCGCCGCGGTACTACACGCTGGTCAACGCCACGCCCGATGGCCTCGAAGTTGTCCATCTGCCTGCAACCAACGAAGTCGAATGGAGGGCTGGCATCAGCTTTGCGCAGGCGAATCCCGGCCTGCAGTCCCGGCTGAGCAACCTGGGTCGGCTGTTCAATCCGGGCGAACCGGTCACCCTCGCGGCCGCACTGCGACACACCGGCACGACCGTCTTCCCGCACCCCGTGCGGTATGCGCTGCGCTCACCGGGCGATCCCTCGTTCGGGCTCAGCGGTGAAATCGCCGCCGGGACGATCACGGCGGTCTACCAATGGTATGCTGTGACGTTTCTGCTGCCAGCCGATCGCCCCGTGCCCGCTGACCTGTCTGTAGAGATCACGGTGGGGGTCGAAGCAGGCCAGTCGCTGGCCTCGGCCCTCCGCTGCGACAAACTGGTGCTGAACCGCGGGCATCGCCCAGCGGCGTTCAGCTTTGCCCCCTGGGACATCCTGGCGCTGCCCTGGAACAGCAACGCACAGGCATATGATCTGCCAACGACTGTGGTCGCGGCCACCCCGCGGAGCACCGACTCCGGTGGCGCCGGAAGATTGATGGGCACGGGCACAGAAGACCTCGACCCCGACTTTACCGAGCGATATCACCGGCTGGTTGTATAAACGTCAGAAAGCTTCCGGCCTCACCGAACTGGAACCCGGAGGAGCGAGCGGTGACGAAAACGATTCCCATTGTCAGGGCCTTGACCCTTGGCCTGTGTTTCGTGTTGGCGGGCGGCGTGCTGCCGTTGCGGGCAACCAATCTGACCGGAACTTTCCGGCACCCGGACGGCACGCCGGTCAACGGAAAACTGATCTTTCTGCTCAGCCAGCCCGCCCGGCTGAACGACGGCTCCGCCCAGGTCGTGCCCATGGTGAAAATCTTCAACGTGCAAAACGGCCAGCTCGAAGCCGGTACCTTCCTCTACGGCAACGATGTGCTGGAGCCCGCGGGCACCTACTATCTGGTGCGACTCGTGGACCACAACAACAACCTGCTGTTCGAACAAAAGTGGTCGATTCAAGGATCGGACCTGGACCTGGGCCGCCTCACGCCGACGACGACCGGCGTGGTTCTGGCTGACCCCCTCGTGAAGAACAGCTCCGTGGCGCAATCCGTCGAAGGTCCGGTTTCGTTTTCTGCACCCCTCAGCGCATTCTCACTGACCCTGCACGGCAATCTGACGCCTGGAACGCCGGGGGCCCTGGATCTAGGCAGCGAATCAGCCACTTGGCGTGAAGTGTTCGCTGACCAGTTGCGGGTACGCGGGCCGCGGCCCTGGGTGGACGTGCGCGCGTTCGGCGCAGTTGGCGACGGTGTGACCGATGACACGCAGGCGTTCATTGGCGCCATCACGTTTGCGGCGCAAAACAACGGCACCGTGTTCGTCCCGGCGCCCCAGGGTGGCGGCTACACCATCACCTCCACCCTGGACATCGGCGCCATCATGGCCGCAGCCGGTGCCACCAACCTGCACATCGAATGCGACGGGGCGAAAAAGGGGGCTACGTTCAAAAATCCGCCGACCTCCTGGATCCTCTTGCGCCAGCCAGTCGGGCAGCCGGGCGTGCTCATCGACGGTCAAGGCGTTGTTCGTAACGTCACCATTTCGCATTGCACCTTTGCGGGCGGAACGAACCTGGGCACCACGGGCGTCGTGTTCAAGCGCAACAGCGGTCGCCTGTTCATGAACAATGTCACGGTCGCGGTCGGGTTCAACGCCTCGGCGCCTGAAAACCACGCGCTGATCATCGAGGACACGCTCTGGGTGAAGGTCTTCGGAGGTTCTTATCTGGTGGAAGGCTCGCCCGGCACACGGCCGCCGATTGTGCTGCGCGGCGCTGACAACACGA
The DNA here is from genome assembly GCA_023511565.1 of Bacillota bacterium. Classification (GTDB taxonomy): domain Bacteria; phylum Acidobacteriota; class Terriglobia; order Acidiferrales; family UBA7541; genus DSGC01. The sequence goes on along the minus strand of JAIMBE010000006.1, from coordinate 16,686 downwards.
TGACCAACCTGGTCGGGATTGCAGACTTCGAGAACCTGGTTCTGGCCGGTGGCGGCATTCGGTACGAACAACTGACCACGATGCAAGGCTCCGCGGGCACGTACTACCTCAAAGAGGTGGTTACCGAAGGCTCCGCCATGGCACTGCTCGAAATCGCCAAGTCCGCCGCGGCAGCTGGCTTCCGGCTTGGCCCGATGGTTTTCATCAACTGCGTGCTTGCCGACAACGTGGGCAACGCAATCCTTCCGCTGGTGGACCTGGTGGCCGATAACTCCGTTGTGAACGGGGTGACGGCGATCGGCTCGAACATATATCCTGCAGTTCGCATTTCCGGTTCCGGCAGTACAGTTCGCTATATCAACGCAATGGGCGCTGGAGACTTCATCGGCGGCGGGCGCGCGGCGGCGTACGCGGGAAGCAAGCTCCCGGCGGGCCCGGCAACCCAATGGAAGATGGAAGGGTTCGACATTTACGCAGCCGGCCAGGGACACAACCAAGACAACAGATTGGTGAACGAAATCGGCAACCAGAGCGGTCCCACCCTTCGCATCTTCCGCGACAACGAGGCGACGTCGGCGTTCAACATCCACATGAAAACCGACGCTGCGCTGCTCGGGCTCGGCGTGGGCCGCGGCTGGCGCGGGTGGGACTCGGAAATTTCACGCACCAACAATCCGGACGTGATTGCCATGGACTTCCGGTTCGCCGAAATCAATGCGCCGGCGGCTCCGACGGCCACGCCAGCTCCAGGTGGCACACTGGCGCCCGGAACGTACTACTACCGAATCGAGGCCAGAGGCAGCCTCACCAACTCGTTCAGTGGGCCTGGGCCAGAGACGTCGGTCCTTGTTGCCGACCCGAACAACGCAGTCAACGTAAGCTGGAATGCCGTGACCGGAGCCAACTTGTACCGGGTCATTCGGAACACATTCTCACAGGCCGAGTTCGGAGCGACAGGCGGTGCGGGCACCGGCCGGTGCATCGAAGTCACCGGAACGTCCGTCACCGACGACGGCTCGTGGCCTGTGTGCACAGCGGGCCCGCAACCGGACAACAAAACCATGCGCACGCGGCACCGGCTCGACCGCCGTTCGCTACAGATCAATGCCCCGGGGGCAACCACGCAGGCCGCGCTGCTTGCGCAAAACGCTTCTACCGACCAGCGGGTACTGCACCTGAACGCGATCCCGGGCACCACGGCCAACCTGTTCGATGTGAACCTAGAAAACACCGGGTTGATGCTGAGCCTGAACAACCAGGGGGACCTGGATGTGAAAGGACGATTTTCGTTCTCCTCTCGAGGAAGTTTTAAAGGATTCTTCCTCCACAACAATACAGCGGCCCGCGACTGGATTTTCCCCGACGCGACGGGCAACGTCCCGGTGACCACCCCCTTCTCTGCAGCCCTGAACTTCCCGTCCATCGCCGCACAGTCCTGCTCAGCGTTGACCATTCCGGTGAGCGGTGCCGCGGCCGGCGACCCCGTCCTGACGGCTTGGCCCGTCACTCTGGAAGACGGTCTGACTGGCCTGATGTACGTCTCCGCCACGGACACCGTGACCGTGCGGCTTTGCAACGTCACCGCCGCCGCAATTGACCCAGCCAATCAGACCTTTGCCGGCCGCATTGTGAAATGAGCTGGAAAGAGCCATGCGCACCTCCAACCACCGGTTGCTCGTGGCCGCACTCGAGCAGTTGAAGAACTTTGAAACGGATACGAGCAACCGTCTAGCCCGCCTGGAGGAAAATTTGCGGCTGCTCCGCCAAGACCTGGTCGGCGATGGACAGCCAGGAAGAATTCTGCGACTTGAAGAAGAGGTGCATCGGATCCGCGCGACCCAGCAACACCAGCGCGGCGTGCTGGCCGCGCTGAGTTTCATCGTCTCTGCCGCTGTAGCTTTTCTGGTCCGTCTGTTCGACCGTCCCTGACGCCCCGAACCGCCGATCGCGGCGGATATCGAATCCCATTGCCTGCGAGGTGCATCATGGAAAGTACCATCCTGGCCCTGGCGCTCAGCCTGATCCGCGCGGTGGTCAAAAATCCGCGCAAAAAGGAAAAACTCAAGAAAATCATGCTCGAGATCCGCGACGCCATTGATGCTGCGTTCGCAAACGGAGTGACCACGTAAAGCCGCGTGGGGCCGCTTGCCGGCCACGCGCTCGCAGCCGGGACCGTGCGGGGGGCACGTCCGTGGCGGCGCATCCTGTGCGAACGCAACGCAGCCGAGTGAGGCCCGGACTCGGACACCGCGAGGTACCCTGCCCAGTCGCGCCGGCACCGCGTGCACACGCCGCGTGCGTCGAACAAAATGATCGAGGCATCTATGACGTTGCGCATCCAAAATATGGTCGCAGCACTGACCCTGCTGTTTGCTGGCGGATGGTTTGCCGCGGCCGCAGCGCAGTGCCCATCCAAGACCACCATCCAGGACACCCTGCAAAACGCAGACGGCACGCCAGCTTCCGGCCGTGTGGTCATTGCCTGGCCCACGTTTCGCAGCGGCACCTGCCAGGTCATTGCCGGGCAGATGACGGTACCCGTCACCGACGGAAATCTGACCGTGGAGCTGTTCCCCAACGAGCTGGCCTCGCCCGAAGGCACTAGCTACCGGGTCACCTATTATTTGCGCTCGGGCCGCATCAGCACGGAATACTGGGTAGTCCCGGCAAGCACCCTCCCGGTCACGCTCGCCATTGTGCGTTCAACGTCGGTCCCGGTGCCCGCCGTGCAGTTCAGCATGGCGCAGGTGACCGACCTGCTACCCACGCTCCGTCGCAAGGTCGAGTTGCCTGCCCTCTGTCCGGCCGGAAAGTTCCTGCAGGCAAACGGAGCGGCCGCACCCCCGCAGGTGGACTGTGTTGACGGCACCGGGGCTCCCCTGGCGAGTGCGACGGTATCAGGGACCGTGAAGACGGACGTCAGCGAAGCCGATCCGGTGGTGTACACAAGGGCCACTGCCGATACGCTGCTTGCCGGAAAAGCCAACGTCGCGCACACGCACAGCGCCCAGGAGATCACCACCGGAACGCTGCCCGTCGGCCGAGGGGGCACCGGAGCGACCGACTTCACAACAAACGGTGTACTGTTAGGCAGTGGTACAGGGTCGCTCACCGCAACGGCTGCCGGCACCGCGAACCAAGTTTTGCGCGTGCCTTCGGCAGGTGGTGCACCCGCTTTTGGAGCCATCAACCTCTCCTCCCCAGCTGCTGTCGCGGGTACACTTCCGGAAGCCAACATCGACGCAGCCATCGCTCGGGACAGCGAGATCACGCTGACGAACCTGGGCGGCGGGGCAGCCGGGGCCAACAGCTACGACTTCTCCGGCGCTGCGGCAACGCTGCCCGTGAAGGCGGGTACGACGCTCCCCACCACCTGCGTGGCCAACAAGGAGCTGTTCCTCAAAACCGACGCTGCGGGCGGCCAGAAGTTGTTCGTCTGCAACAGCACGGGCAACGGTTGGGACTTGGTCGGCGACGGTGGTGGTGGCGGTGGCGCGACGACGCAAACATACACCGTGGAAATGGTCTGCGACACACCACGCACGACCACCTTGGCAGGCAACGCATTCTGGACCGTCGCTGCGCTTGCGGAATGGGATTGGGGACACTGGGAGTTTGTCCCAGATGCAGACGGCAAGATCTACTGCCATGGGACAATTCCAGAAACCCTGGCGGCAGCACCGAACCCAGCGGTCATTCTCCGCATCTCGGCCAACGCCACCTCCGGCGTGACCCGACTCTCGATTCGCAGTTTCGTGGCCGGCGATGGCGAAAGCATCAACCCGTCCGCCGCGTCGTGGACGCCAGCCGCGTCGCAGGACGTTGCAGTGCCCGCGACAGCGCGCACGCTCAAAGAGGTGGTGTTCACGACTCTGCCCACCCTGGCGGCACGAAAGATTCTGGTTGTCGAAGTGTTCCACGAGGGTGCACACGCAAATGACACTCTGGCGGTCAACACCGAGTTGTTCAAAGTACTGCTCCGAGTCGACCTGACACAGTAGGCAAGCCATGCGCGAATTCATAGAAACTCACTGGGGCGATCTGGTGGCGCTGCTCGTGCTCTACACGGGCATTTTCCTGGCGGTGCTGATTCCCAGCAGTCACATCGGGGAATCGCTTGCACTGGCTGGCATGGCGGCACTGAAACTGCGCACGGGTGTGCCGCTCCGCACGCCACAGCGCCCGCGCGGAGAGACGGCCCGGGACCGAAGGTCCAACCCCGACCCTTCCGCATCGGCTCCGAGGAAAACTTCATGAACCCCTACCGTGCGATTCTCTGCGGCGCGTTGGTCGTTCTGCTGCTGGCCGGCGCTGATTCCGAGGCCGCCAGGGACTTTGCTGCCGCTGGCGACAAAGTCTCTACCCCGTTCACCGCTCACGCGACCCAGCGTAGCTATTCGCTGTGGACATTCCGCCGCGGCGACGGTGGCGGCGGCTTTGGTCGCATGTTTGAGAAGCGCACCACGAGCACAGAAGTGGAAACCTTTCACAACCGCGCGACAGGTACTGCCAACGGTGACACGTACATGTACACTCGGGCTTTCAGTGGCACGAGCGGCTTCTGGACAATTCCGCGTCCCTCAGCAAACATTTGGCACCACATCTGCATTGTGTACGAGGCAGTCGCTGGCAGCCTCCCGACAATCCATGTGGACGGAATCCCGCAGACCGTGACCGCTCTGAGCACGACTTCCGGAAGCCCAAACACGAACACCGACGCGTACGTCATAGGCGGCCGAGGCAACGATAATCTGCGCGCCTGGGACGGTCGGCTGGCAGAATTTGCTATCTGGAATGCGTTGCTGACGGCCAGCGAGTGTCAGGCCCTGGCGCGCGGGGCTTCCCCGAATACCATTCGCCGGCAGAGTCTGGTGGGGTACTGGCCGTTATGGGGTGTATCGAGCCCAGAGCCGGGGCTGCCGGGTGGCACTGCCACCCCGACGGGCACCACAGCCGCCCGTCACGCTCCGGTTGGGCCGTATGTGCGTGCCCGCTGACCGCGCGACAGCTACAGGATGTTTTCCTGCCAGTTCTCGAGCACGGATTTCACCTTGCCGATGAACTGGTGCGCGATGGCGCCGTCAACAACGCGATGGTCGTAGCTGAGAGTCAGGTAGACCATCGAGCGGATGGCGATGGCATCGTGGATGACGACGGGGCGCTTCTGGATCGCTCCCACGCCCAGGATCGCTACATTTGGCTGGTTGATGATGGGCAGGCCCATCAGTCCGCCAAACACTCCCGGATTGGTGATGGAAAAGGTGCTTTCCTGAACTTCTTCCGGTTTCAGTTTTTTGGTGCGTGCGCGTTCTGCCAGATCATTGATCGCGCGCTGCAGGCCAAGGAAATTCTTCTCCTCGGCATGCTTGACCACGGGCACAATCAGTCCCCAGTCGAGTGCCACCGCAATCCCGATATTGAGCTCGCGGTGGAGCACGAGGTTGGTGCCGTCCAGCGAGGCATTCAACGTCGGATACGCGCGCAGACCCTCCACACAGGCCCGCACGAAGAAGGGCATGAAGGTCAGTTTGGTTTCAAAACGCTGTTCGAATTCCGCCTTCGCCTGATTGCGCACGGCGACCACACGGGTCATATCGACTTCGTCGATGGAATAGACATGGGGCGAGGTGCGTTTCGAGAGCACCATGTGCTCGGCGATGCGCTGGCGCATCGCGGTGAGGGGCTGCACCTCGTAGCGACCGAAGTAGATGCGCTCGCGCGGCACGGGCGTCTCCAACCGGAGCGGTGCCGGCGCCGCTTCCGGCCGTCCCGCCGCCACCGATGGCGCCGGGGCCGTGGCGCGCGCTTTGATGGCCGCCAGGATGTCGCGTTTGCTGATCCGTCCGCCGGCCCCGGTACCGCGAATCGTAGTCAGGTCAATGTTGTGTTCGCGGGCCAGCCGGCGCACCAGCGGACTGCTGCGGATCCGTCGACCGTCCTCGCCCGCCACCGGCTGGGGTGCGGGAGCGGCCGGCACGGGTGCTGCCGGACCCGGTTCCGCCCCGGTCGCGGCCGACGCGGGTGTCTCCGCAGGTTTTTGCTCCTCCGCTTCAGTGGCCTCGGCAGCTGATGTCGTCGCCCCATCGGTATCGATCAGGGCGACAACGGTTTTGATCGGCACCGTTTCGCCTTCGCGGACCTTGATTTCCTTCAGGACGCCGCTGGCCGGAGAAGGAATTTCCGCATCCACTTTGTCGGTCGAGATTTCAAACAAGGGCTCGTCGCGTTCAACGCGCTGGCCGGGTTTCTTCAACCATTTCGTGATTGTGCCTTCGAAGATGCTTTCCCCCATCTGGGGCATGATGACATCAACAGGCATGGTGCGCTCCCTCGGCCCTCAGTATCGGGCCAGTTCCCGTGCCGCCCGGACCACGTCGTGGACGTTGGGCAGGAATCGCTCTTCGAGCGGCGGGGAGTACGGCACCGGTGTATCCAGCGCGGTCACGCGCAGGATGGGGCCATCCAGATCTTCAAATGCGTTTTCGCAAACGAGGGCAGCAATCTCGCCGGCGATGCCACCGGTTTTTGTGTCCTCGTGAACAACGAGTAGTTTGTTCGTCTTCCGCAGGGACTGCAGGATCGTCTCCCGATCGAGCGGCAGCAGCGTGCGCAGGTCGATCAGTTCCACTTCGATGCCTTCCTGAGCCAGTTGTTCGGCCGCTTCCAGGCAGGTGTGCACCATCGCGGCGTAGGTAACGAGGGTCAAGTCCCGGCCTTCCCGACGCACCTTCGCCTGGCCCAGCGGCACCGTGTAGTCGTCTGCGGGAATTTCTTCCTTGATGCGCCGATAGAGAAATTTGTGTTCAAAAAAGAGCACTGGATTGTTGTCCCGAATCGCGGATTTCAACAGCCCTTTCGCATCATACGGCGTGGCCGGATAGACCACCTTCAACCCGGGCGTGTGCACGAAATACATCTCCGGGTTCTGGGAGTGGAACGGGCCGCCGTGCACGCCCCCGCCAGACGGGCCGCGAATCACGATCGGCACCGGCGCGCCCCAGCGGTAATACGACTTGGCTGCGAAGTTGGTGATCTGGTTGAAGCAGCAAGCGATAAAGTCCATGAACTGCATCTCCGCGACCGGCCGCAGGCCCAGGTAACTCATCCCGACCGCGGCGCCCACGATGGCCGTTTCGCTGATCGGGGTGTCAATTACCCGCTCCCACCCGAACCGCTCCAGCAGCCCGGCGGTCACTTTGAAGGCGCCCCCGTAGACGCCGATATCCTCGCCCAGGCAGACCACGGCCGGGTCGCGTTCCATCTCTTCAAACAGCGCCTGCCGGATCGCTTCCAGAAATGTAACGTGCGCCACGGCTATCTCCCCTTGCCCCGAGCGGAAAGTTTTTTCTTGCCTCGCTGCGGAGTCCGCGCAACCTGCCTGCGTCCGGTTCCGTCACGGGCGGGCGCAGCCGCAGCTTCGATCACCTGCACGGCGCCCTCGGCAATCCCGCCAAAATCCTCCACCTGCCAGACGGCCTGCACACTCGCTTTCGGCGGCATGACCTCCTCGATCGGGCGCTGCCACTCCGGCTTGATTTCGTACGCATCCTCACAGTAAACGCCCTGCTCGGCCAGCTCCGGAGGCGGAAACGGCGAGTTTTCCGCGAAGGCAAGGTCTTCGGCAATTTCCCGTTCGATGCGGTCCAGAATCTGCTGTTTTTCCTGTTCGGTCCACAGTCCCTGACGGCTCAGAAATGTTTCGTACCGGGCGATCGGGTCGCGCGCCTGCCAGTATTCGAACATCTCGCGCGGGACGTATTCGGCCGGGTCGTGCTGAGCATGTCCCTTCATGCGCATGGTCTTTGCTTCGATCAGAATCGGGCCTTCGCCGGCGCGGCAGCGCTCGACGGCTTCCTTCGCCACGCGATAGACGGCCACCACATCGTTGCCATCCACGATGTAGCTGGTGATGCCGTATGCGCGGGCGCGATCCGCCAGGTTGCGGATCGGCACCTGACGCCGCACGGGTGTGGAATAGGCCCACTGGTTGTTCTCCACCACGCAGACAAACGGAGCGCGCTGCGTCGCGGCAAAGTTCATCCCTTCGTGGAACGCACCCGTCGAGGTGCCCCCGTCCCCGATCCAGGTCATGGCCACGATGTTCTGACCCAGGTAGCGACCGGCAATCGCCACCCCCGTCATGACCGGAATCAGATCGCCCAGCATCGAAATCGGAGAAATCACGTGGCGTTCCTTCAGATCGCCGAAATGACTGGTGCCGTCCTTTCCGTGCGTGGGGGAATCGTAACGGGCCATGTACTGGAGGAAGATGTCGCGCGGACGGTAGCCCTTGACCAGGAGGGCACCGACGTTGCGGATCATCGGCGCCATCCAGTCGCGCTTTTCCAGCGCATAGGCGGTTCCCACCGAGGTCGCTTCCTGCCCGAGGCTCGAATACAACCCGCCCACCACTTTGTTCTGCCGGAACAGGGTGACCAGGCGCTCCTCCAGTGAGCGGTTCAGCCGCATGTAGTAGTACAGCTCCAGATACTGCTCGCGCCTCAGCGAAATCTTCATGCTTGACTCCCCCGGGGGTTCGGCGCACCCGTCCCGATGCTTCCTGCCTCCGCAACAGGCACCCAGGCCTGCAGTCGCTCGTCCAGTGCGGCACGCGACATCTGGCGCATCGCGAGCTGGAACACCGCACCAAAGTGTTCGATCGCCCGCTGCACAACCGCCGCCAATTCGACCGTGCGACCCAGCAGGGCCTCGAGCGAAGTTGCCTTGCTGCCGGCAATACCGCAGGGAACGATGAGGTCAAAATAGCGCAAGTCGGTCGAAACATTGTAGGCCAAACCATGGGAAGTGACCCAACGGCTCAGGTGGACGCCAATGGCACCCAGCTTGCGCGGTTCCCGGTCGGGTTCGAGCACCCAGATGCCGGTCCAACCGGCAATGCGCTGCGCGCGTACGCCGAAATCTCCCGAGAGCCGAATCATGACCTCTTCGAGCTGCCGCACGTACCAGACCACATCCCGCCGGAGCTGTGCCAGGTTCAAAATCGGATAGGCGACGAGCTGACCCGGCCCGTGAAACGTGATGTCTCCGCCGCGGTTGGTCGGGTGGAATTCCACGCCCATCTGCCGCAGGACGGAATCGGTGGCAAGCAGATGTTCACGACGTCCATTGCGGCCCAGCGTAATGACCGGAAAATGCTCGCACAGCAGCAGCAAATCCGGAACGAGACCGGCTTTGCGCGCCGCCACCAGGCGGCTCTGCAGCTCGCATGCGGCCGCATATCGCACCCGACCCAGGTCAACAACGTAGCATTCTGCTGCAGTCATTGCCCGCCTCGCCGGTTGGCGAAGATGCGCGCCTCTTTGGCTCCGCCAAAGAATCCCGGCGCGCAATGTCCTTTCGATTCTATCAGCCGGCTCACCGGTGAGCAACGCCGCCACACCGCCGCGCTTACCTTGACAGGGCTGATGGTCGCCGCTAGAATGATTTTTTTATAAAATGGGCAACGAACGCACCTTGGGTCCGCTCGATGGATAAGAAAAAGCTGGAATACTTCCGCAAAAAGCTGGAGGGCAAACGGGAAGAGCTGCTGCACACCATTGCGCGCATCGAACAGGAAGGTCGTGCCGCCGATGAAGACACGACCGTGGACCTGGCCGACAAAGCTGCCAACTCCTATACGAAGGAGTTCCTGTTCGGCCAAACCGACCACGAGCGTGCCCTGCTCCAGCTCGTCGAAGAAGCACTGAAACGCGTCAAGAACGGCAACTACGGACTCTGCGTCAACTGCGGGGAAGAAATCCAGCAGAAGCGCCTGGAAGCGGTTCCGTGGGCGCGGTACTGCATCTCCTGCCAGCAGAAACAGGAACAGGGTCTGCTCTGAATCTCCGCTCCCACCGCTGACCCCGCCTGAGCCACGCCCGGGTTTTGCGGGACCCTCCAGATTCCCTGCGAAAGTATACAATCTGCATTATGAAATTACGGTTAACCCATCTCCGAAATGGATGGGGAGCCCTGCGGGACAGCCTGGCTGCAATCCTGTTCCCCGCAAACTGCAGGGTCTGCGAGCAGCTGCTCGAGCAAGCTGCCCGGATTCCTGTCTGTCCGGATTGCCTCAACCAAGTGCAGCGAATTACGGAACCGATCTGCGCCCGCTGTGGGCGCCCGTTGTTCACCGCAGCGACCCTGACAGAGAACTTCCTATGCCGGCTGTGTCGCCAGGGACGGTTCGCTTTTCAGCTCGTCCGGAGCTACGCGGTGTATGACGATCTCCTGGTGCGTCTGATCATCTTGCTAAAGCATCACGGGATCAAACCGCTCGGTGCGTGGTGTGCCCAGCGGCTGCTGGAGCTGACTCCGACGTATCCCGATGTAGCCCGAGCGGAAGCCATCGTGCCGGTGCCGTTGCACCCTTTGCGCCTGCGGGAGCGCGGCTACAACCAGGCCGAATGGATTGCGCGGCCCCTGGCGCGCCAGCTTGGTATTCCGCTGCAGACCAACCTGCTCGCCCGAGTAAAACCCCGCCCGGAGAAGCTAAAACTGACACGGCGGGAGCGCTGGGAAGCCGTCCGTGGCGCGTTTGCGACAACGGACCCAGCCAAAGTTGACAATTTGCGGGTGCTGCTGGTAGATGATGTATTTACGACCGGCGCCACACTGGATGCCTGCGCCCGCGCGTTGCTGCGTACGGGGGCAGCTCAGGTGATGGCGCTCACGGTCGGGCGAGTTGTCCCGCGATGGACGCGCCAGCTGCGGAACGCTCCCGGGTCAAAGTAAGCCTCAGGAAGGACACGGCAGTGAGAGAAGGTGTCAGACCAGCGGAGGAAGCAGGTTCCCATCCCGAGAAACCGAAACCTGCAGGGGCGGCCCCTGCCGCGCCCGCGGGTTCCCCACGCCGCTCCTCACCGCTGCAAGAGCCTGTTCTGGTTCTCAACGCCACCTTTGAACCGATTAATGTGACGGCTGTACGCCGAGCCCTGGTCTTGCTGTTGAAGGGAGTGGCCCAGGCCGAAGAACACAATCATGCGGAAATTCGCTCCGCGAATACCTCCATGCGTGTCCCTTCGGTGATTCGGCTGCTCACCTATCGCCGCATTCCTCAGCAGACGCGGGCACTTTCGCGGAAGAACATTCTGCTGCGCGATCGCAACACCTGCCAATTCTGCGGGCGAACCCTGCCGTCTTCCGAGCTCACGCTGGACCACGTCATCCCCCGTTCCCGTGGCGGCCTTTCCACCTGGGAAAACCTGGTCACCTGCTGCTATCGCTGCAACAACCAGAAGGGGAATCGGACGCCGGAAGAAGTGGGGCTGCGTCTGGTGCGACGTCCGCGACCGTTCACGTTGCACACCTCGCGACAGTTGATGCGCCTGATGGGCCACCAGGACGAAAAGTGGCGCAAGTATCTGTTCTATTGATCGCGGTTGGCGCCTGTCCCCTCCCGACCTCTGGAGTCCGAAGCGCCCCCTGAGAGACTGCGTCAGTCCAGCCGGATGGTCAGTCCTTCCCGGGCGGCCACGGTGCGGGAGAAGTGGCGTTTTGCCTTCCGGACGATCGAGTCAATCATGCGGTCGTTGTGGTCTGGGTCGTGGTGGAACAAGATCAGCCGTTTGGTGCGCGTCTCGCGGGCGATGGTGACCCCCTCCAGCCATGTCGAGTGGCCCCAGCTCCGTTTCTCGGCAACGTACTCTTCGGGGGTGTACTGGGCGTCATAGATCAGCAGATCGGCATCGGCGGCCAGATCGCGCACATTCCGGTCGCCGGCCGGGTCGCCCGGCTCGTTATCCGTGGCATAGACCACGACCTTCCCCCGGTGCTCGATGCGAAAGCCCAGGCAGCCCTGCGGGTGATTCAGCCGGCGGGTGGTGACGTGCACTCCATCGTAGGTGGCCCGTTCCTCGCCGATCTCATGAAAATGGCGACGAGCGTGCATCACGGTCATATCCACGGGAAAGTACGGATTCAACATCTGGTCTTCCAGCGCCTGTTGCAGGCCGGTGTCCACGGACCGGAACGAATGAAAGACAAATGAATTGCGCGCGTCGTACAGCGGCACGAAAAACGGAATCCCCTGGATGTGATCCCAGTGGTAGTGGCTCAGGAAGACGTGAGCCTGAAGCGGCCGGTGACCAAATTCTTTCCGCAGGGCGTTTCCCAGAACGCGGAATCCGGTGCCGCAATCGAAAATGAAGAGGTGGTTTCCGGCTCGGACTTCAACGCAGGACGTGTTCCCACCGTAACGCAGATTTTCCCGCTGGGGAGTTGGCGTGGAACCGCGCACACCCCAGAAGCGCACAAGCATCAGCCCGCCTCCAGAACAGCCGCGGAATCTTCCAGCTCATCTTGGCACAGTCTCCAAGGGCAGCGCCACTTGATGGCGCCTTTTATGCAACCATTTGCCCAACCCTGCATCTGATACAGTAAAGCTACATCTTGGACACACCCCGGGAAGCAGCGTTGGATCTGCCAACGTTGCTTCTCTTCTTTTTTATGGTTCGACTTGGTTCATGGGCATGCGAGTCCTCCACTGTCGGTGCACGACACGCAAGCCACTCCGCCAGTCTTCGTGCAGCCCGACGCAGATCACCTCAACTTCAGGGGAAAAATACTGTAGGATCGTTTCCAGCGTGGAATGAAAGTGCAGGGCCGGCGCCACCAGATAGAGCAAGGGCGGTTTTTCTTGCAACTCGACGCCGGGGAAATACCCATAGCACCGAAACTTATCTTGCGTTTGGTGCCGATACACGGCGGCCCAGTAGTCCAGCGCCTGCAACGGCAAATGCAGGGACTCGTTCACTTTCAACTCGAACACTGCGAGTCGCCCTGAACGCGTGACGCCGAGCAGATCAATGACGCCACGATCGCCTCCGGTCCAGGCGGGCACCTGAGCGTACAGGCACTCCGGCCGCAACTGCGCCTCCACGGCTGTTGGCTCGCGTAGGATCATCGCTTCCAGCCAGCGCTCGGCTTGGGCGCGGTAGTATCGGTCGTTGCGATTCTTTGCCGCCGGATGGCGCCGTGCGGCGACCCTCTTCACCCACCGCGCGAAGCGATCCCAATCGGGCTCCGTCAGCTCTCGACTCCGCTCCGGATATCCGTAGAAGCACCGACCGCCACTCCACCGCGCGATCTCCAGTCCACGAACTCGAATCGCCACTTCCGCGTGCCCGGGAACCACGCCGGCATCTATGGCCTCCGGGGCCAGTCGCCGAATTCGCTCCACCAAAGGACGAGCCCGCTCGAGCAAGAGCTGGGCTTCGTGGAGCGGGCCGAGCTCGGTCTGCAGATTGCCCGTGTCTTGCGTATCCACGGGACGCAAACACCATGGCTCGGGATCATATTCGTAGAGTTGGACCGCCAACTCCGGACGCAATCCCCGCAAGCGCAGTGTCGTCGTCCGGCTGCTGCCACGCGGCAGAAACACCCGCAGGCCGGCCAGCACCCACGGCCTGGGGCGGCGTCGCAACCAGTCGTACCACAGCAGGGCAGTCGTCAGGATTCCGTCCACGACGGACCGCTCTTCCTCCCAGCCCACACCCACCAGAGCAAAACCCCGAGAACCGCACAACTGAATTCCCCGTACGTGCGCACCGGAAAACGAATGCTCCAGATCGCTGGCCATCACCAGGTGCACCAGCCGGTCATCCGGGAATCCTTCTTCGAGCCACTGACGAAATCGGTGCAGAAACGCGGCCCGGGACACCCGGCGCGGCCTCGCCCCCGGTCCCCGCGCAATCAGCTCGATACGTCCTGGGGTGCGACGGCCGAACCGCCGGACGGCGAGCACAATCTGTTTTTCCGATAACTCCGCAATCTGCTGGACGCTTCGCACAAGATTCCACTGTTCGCACCACAAATGAATTCGCGGCTCGCCCCGGAGCGCATGAATTTCACATTGCAACCGGCCCACCACAGGTTGCCGCCGGCCGTCCTCGATGACCTCCACGTCCCCGGACGAAAGCAGTGCCCGCAGGGCGCGCTCCAGGTCAGAAAAAGTAAACATTTGCAGGAATTATAAACCAGTTACGTGGCGAGAATCGTGCCGAGCCAATCCGGGAAGGTTCACTCCAGTAACAGACCGGTGATCCGGATGGAAGGATACTGACGATTCCAGTCAGCCGGGATGTGCTCCCAGCTCAGTTGCAGCTCTCGGCGCTCGCCGGGTTCGAGCGGCGCACCGCGCGGACCGATCACCCGACGCGTGTCGCGCAGAACGACTTGCTGAAACGCATCGCGAAACTCGATGGCGACTTCCATCTGCCGCACCGTGCGGACGCCTCGATTCGCCACGACGCAGAACAGGTAGGTAATTTCCTGACCCAGGAAATTCTCTGCGCGGCTCATTTGCAACCCGGAAAACTCGATCTGCCAGGCGTAGGCTTGCTCGGCCTCGCCCATCGAAAGCGGCACCTGCGACTGAGCGTGCCTGCTGTTGAATCGCACCAGAAGCTGGTAGGCCACAAACAGGACCAGCACGACCACACCGGCACCGAACAGCAGCGCCAGCGCGAATCCTCTTCGAGGCGAGGATTCCAAACCCGTTGCGCGGGGAAAATCTTCTGTCACCGCACCTCTCCCTACCGACCGTGGCTCAGCCGCAGCACCAACGGCTCCGGCAATCCGGCGCGGCGCATTCGCTCCTGCACTGCGCTCACCTCGTACGGAACCCGCCAGAATTCCACCACACCGTGAACCAGGTCCGCAACGGCGAAGGCCGCCCTGGCATCGCCGTCCCGCGGCTGCCCCACCGATCCCGGATTCAGCAGATAGCGCGTGCCGGGCTCAAGGCGCAGCGCCGTAAAGGAGACCGTACTCGCCGGACGCAGATGCAGCACCTCCAGTTTTCCATTTCGATACGAAAATCCGCCCTGAAAATGCGTGTGCCCGAAAAAACAGACCGGAGCCGGTGCATCCAGCAAACCGGGCAGTGCCTGGGCCGGCGCAAAAACGTATTCGTCCTCATCGTGCAGGGCCCCGTGCACCAGAACGATACCCTCCACCTCTTGCGGGCCCGCAGGCAGCTTCCGCAAAAAGTCCAGGTTTTCTGGACGGAGCTGCTGCCGGGTCCACATCACCGCCTGGAGAGCCGCTTCGTTGAAGTCTTCGGCTTCGTCCAGTCCACAACTGGCTTTGTCATGATTGCCTCGGATCACCGCGGCCCCAAGGGCACGGATCCGTGTGATTACTTCGTTCGGGTCCGGACCATAGCCCACCAGATCGCCAAGGCACACCGCACGGTCCCAGCGCCCTGCCGCGGCCTCGACGACAGCATCCAGTGCAGTGCAATTGGCATGGATATCGCTCAGAACAAGGAATCGAGCTGCAGGGGTCACCACGCACGCATTATAGTCAAACCGTCCGGCCCGTGCAGCGACTTCGTTGGCCGGGTCGATGGACGACGCTCAAGGGCCTTGAAGGGGACCAATCTCTGCGTTCCTTCAGCGAATCAGCATGCAGTCGCCGTAACTGTAGAAGCGGTACCCCGTCTCTACGGCATGTTGATAGGCTCGCAGAATCAGCTCGCGATTCGCAAAGGCACAAACTAGAATCAGCAAGCTGGATCTGGGTAGATGAAAATTCGTGAGCAACTGGTCCACCACACGAAACGTATAACCGGGATAGATGAAAAGCTCCGCCTCGGCCCGGCCCGCCCGGACCCATTCATCAGAAGGGGCCCCTGCTTGAATCCGCTTCTGCGCAGCATCCTCCAGGGCCCGCACGACGGTCGTCCCAACAGCGAGAATCGGGCGCTGTTCTCGCTTCGCGCTGCGAATTTTCTCAGCCGTCGCCTCCGGAATCTCATAACTTTCTGGGTGCATTCTGTGGTGTTCAATCTGCTCGACCCGAATCGGCTGAAACGTTCCTAGTCCCACATCCAGGGTAATTTCGCAAATCTCCACGCCGCGCGCTCGAATCTCTGCCAGCGTCTTTTCGGTAAAGTGCAACCCCGCTGTGGGCGCTGCCACCGCCTCCCCCTTCCGGGCGTACACCGTTTGATACCGCTCAGCGTCTTGCGGGAGGCCCGGTCGGTCAATGTAGGGCGGCAACGGCACATGCCCGATGCGCTCCAGAGCTGAATCCAAATCCTGCGCGGCAGAAAAACGCAAGATCCGCAGACCATAGGCCCCGCGGCCGATGACCTCCGCCTCCAGCTCGCCAGTGCCGAACATCAAACGCTCACCCACCCGGACCTTTCGACCGGGCCGTACCAACGCCTCCCAGGTGTCGGGGGCTAGTCGTCGCCCTAACAGCACCTCGATTTGCGCCTGCAAGTATTCCCGCTTGTGACGACTCCTGCGGCCAATGGGCTCGGCGCCGAAACCCATCCGACGAGCAAAAAGTCGCGCCCGGATCACGCGGACATTGTTGATCACCAGCAGCTCATCGCCCCTCAGAATCTCAGGCAGCTCGCGGAAGAACCGATCGTAGAAACAGCCAGTGGATCGCTCGATGAGCAGCAATCGTGACTGGTCACGTTCCGCAAGCGGGGTTTGAGCAATCCGGTCAGCAGGCAGATGGTAGTCGAATTCGTGGATATCCATCACAGTTGCTCCCACCGCCAAGCCTATTCTAGATGCAGAATCCAAACACTACAACATGAATGTCAAAACAAAGCAAAATAATGTAATCAATTGAAATAATTAGATTTATTCTAAATAAAAATAAGGAGAGAAATCCGACTTGTCAAGTCCTTTTTCGACTTATTTTTCGGCACGATCTTTCTGAAAC
>JAIMBE010000058.1 GCA_023511565.1 Bacillota bacterium | reverse complement strand
GAATACTGCCGCCGCAAAGGGGTCATCCCGGTTTCGCCGAATACGCTCTACGCCTACCTGAGTGTGATCTTGATCGGACTGCAGGGGATGCAGATCGAAGAAAATGCCCGGCAACTTGCCGGTAAACTGGCCGGACTGGCGAAACAGTTCGACCAGTTCGCCGATGTCTACGACAAACTCGGCCGACACCTGCACAATGCGCAGCAAAGCTACGAAGAGGGCGACCGGCGGCTGACCCGAGCACGCAGCGCTCTGGAGCAACTCGCCCAGGGCACGCTCGCCGAAGGCGGCGCCGCGACACCGGCGCTCGGGCCCGACCGCGAAGAATAGCGCGCGGCGCCGGACGGCCCCTACCCACCCAGCAGAATCTTCCAGGCGGCTTCCAGTCGACGGGCAAACTCTTCCGGCGGCTGCTCGGCAAGAATCCGCTCGATCTCCTCGCGCAGGCGGGCGGGGTTCTGCGGGTCTTCACGGAGCCACGCGAGCATGCGGCTGGTGCGCACGGCCCAACGGGGCGGGGCGATGCGATAGGCGTGCAGCAGAGCCTGGCGTAACGCTTCCGGGTTGGGCTGGCCGACGGCTGGAGGAATCAAGCGGACGCTCAGCGCGAACTCACCGCCGCTGCGGCCGCTCAACGCGATCCGCGCCCGATTGTTCTCTCCGCCGCTGGTCCGCAACCGCTGGAGATCGCCTCCGGTCAATACGATGGTGTCTGGTGTCAGGTTCCGGGCTTCCAGTTCGACGGGCTGCCCGGTGCCGTGGACGCGAACTTCCACGACACCGCGTTCGCCACGCTGCAGGTTGGTTTTGCCGGAGGCGATTTCCAGCGCAACCAGCGTCACGCCGACCGGGGCACTGCGACGGCCGCCGACTTCCACGGTGAGCTCCACCGGGCCGAGGCCGGTGTGCGGATGGGGCAGCACGACCAGCGCGAGCGGTGAAGCGGCCAGCACGAGTGCCGGCTGGCCACCCAAGGTCACGCGGTTCGTATCGGCATCGGCGCTGAAGCCCGAGCCAATCACGGTGAAGCGGTCGCCAAGCGTCAGCAGCGGTGCGACAGCCTGGACAACTGGATCCGGCGAGGTCGGCGGCGGCGCCTCCAGCACCAGTCCGGAAGCGCGCAGCCCGCTGCCCGACAGGCGAGCGATGAGCACACCGGTCTGTGCCGGAGCCGTGAAACGGGCACGGCCAGTGGCATCGGTAGTGACGCGCACCGACCGTCCCGACTCGTCTCCTGGAGTCGGAAACTCGACTTCGGCACCCGCCAGCAGCTTCCCTTCCCCGTCCAACACAGCCAGCGTAGCCGGCTGGCCAACCGCCAGGCGCGGCGGCAGCAGAATCGCGGCGGCCGAGGAGGGCTGGGCCACGCGCGCCGGTGCCAGGGCCGCGACGAGCAGAAACGCCGCGAGCCGCAGGATGGTCATTGCTGCGCGGCGGCACGATCGGCCGGCCGCGGCGGATGTTTCACCCAGCGATCGAACCAGTGGATCATCTCCCAGAGAACGTGCTCGACCGATTCCCGCGCGAGGTAGCCGTGCGATTCATGCGGGAGGCTGACGTAGCGCACCGTACCGCCGTTGCCCTTGATGGCATGATACATGCGGTCGGATTGTATCGGGAAGGTCCCGGTGTTGTTGTCGGCTTCCCCGTGGATGAGCAGCAGCGGCTCATTGATTTTGTTGGCGTACATGAACGGGGAGATGCGGATGTAGGTGTCGAGTGCCTGCCAGAGCGTGCGGCGCTCGTTTTGGAAGCCGAAGGGAGTCAGGGTGCGATTGTAGGCACCGCTGCGGGCGATGCCGGCGCGGAACAGGTCGGTGTGCGCCAGCAGATTGGCGGTCATGAAGGCGCCGTAGCTGTGGCCGCCGACGCCCACGCGCTGCGGATCAAGGACGCCGAGCTCGGCCGCTTTGTCCACGGCGGCCTGCGCGCTCATGGCAATCTGCTGCACATAGGTGTTGTTGACGGTTTCCGGATCCCCGACGACCGGCATGGTCGCGCCGTCCAGCACCACATAGCCGGCCAGCAGGAAAAACAGATGCGACGCGCCGCTGAACAACGTGAAACGGTTCGGCGACCCGCTGACCTGGCCGGCGACACTCGCATCGGCAAATTCGACTGGATACGCCCAGACGACGCCGGGACGGCGCTCGCCCGGCTGATAGTCCGGCGGCAGATAGAGCGTGAAGGAAAGATCCACGCCGTCGGCACGCTTGTAGCGCACCAGTTGTTTCTGGATCCGCCGGAGCTGGGGAGCAGGATCGGGGTAGCGAGTCAGCGCCTGACGGGCATCGCTGGCCGAGGTGCGCAGGAAATAGTTCGGGGGCGACGTGGCGGACTCGTGGCTGGTCAGCAGGCGGGTGCCGTCGGGGCTGAGCAGCGCGACGACAAATTCGTAGCTCTGCGCGTCGCAGCGGAACAGGCGCTCAGCAGTCAACGTGCGTGTGTTGAAGCGATCCAGGAAGGGGCGGTCGCCCTCCGGGGTTGCGCCCGCCCCAGCAAGAAAAATGAAGTCGCCGTGCTGCTGGATGGCACGGTGGCCCGAAGGCAGTGTGCGGAGAACGGGATTGCCCGGATGGTTGTAGCGCTCCTGCGAACTTAAATCCCAGACCAGGCGCGGAAGCTGCGCCCAGTCGCGCGGGTTGTAGAACCAGGCGCGTGTCCAGAGGCGGTCGCGATCGAATTCGCGGACAATCACCAGGTCGCCCCGCTCACCCCAACTGATCCCGCTGTAGCGGTGCTCGAGCCGGAAGAGTTCCTGAGGAGCCACGGAAAACGGTGCTGCGAGCCAGAAGACGCGGTCGCGATGGGGAACCTTTTTGCGGGGATTGCCGTCATCCAGGGCTTCGACCCAGTACAGGACAGCCGGCTCGGTGGGCACCCAGGCGACGTTGCGCGGACCGGTGGGTACGCCACCGAGCGGCACATCCTCGCGCAGCGGCAGACTGGCAATGGACTTCAACAGCCGCCCCGAAAGGTCCCAGACCTCGATCTCGCGCGGAAACCGAGCCAGTGGCAACAGGTAGGAGTAGGGCCGGTGGATATGTTCGACCAAAATGTGGCGTCCATCGGGAGAGGGTTCCACACTGTAGAAAATCTTTGGCTGGCCAATCGGAGTGACCCGACCAGTCGCGGAATCCACCAGCGCGAGCTGACCCGTGGCGTAATAGTCAAACAGGTCTTCGTCGTGGGCATTGCTGAGCAGGTCCTGGTAGGTAGGCGCCGGCGCGGGCCAGCCAAAATTTTCCTGCACGACCGGACCGTCGGGAACCGCAGGCGGCTGCGGCGGCGCGCCCCGTCCGGCGGGAACAAGCACGCAGAGCAGGGTGCGGCTGTCGGGCATCCACTGGAAGCCTGCAGTGGTAACAGCGTTCAGGCGCAAACCTTCCAGCCGGCGCGCGCGGCCCGTGGAAACCTCGGCCACCCAGAGCTCGATGGCCGCGTCTGTGGTGCGCGTGAAGGCCAGCCGCTGGCCATCCGGAGACCAGACAGGCAGGCCCACCGTCCACTCCGCGGGAATCTGGATGCGCCATTCCGTGCCTTCGGCAATGCGCTTCAGCACCAGGTTGGAATATTGCTGGGAGCGATGCGGGCCATTCGTCGCCGGACTGATGCGCAACCCCGCCAGACGGAGCATCGGCCGGGCCAGCTCGGCAATAGGCGGGTAGCGCTGCGGCTCTGACAGCAGCACCACATCCCGCGAGGGGCTGACACTGATCTGCGGCGTAGGTCGCGCGTCCAGCACGTCAAGAATTTCCTTCGCCGGCCGCTGGTAGCCCTGCCGCGCCGCAGCAGTGGTCATCACGAGCAACAGCGCCGGGAAACACCAAACGATCCGGAAAGCCCAACGGCGTTTAGATTTCAGAAAAGCCGGCATCTGACTCACCCCCGAGGAGCTTTTGCCGGGTGGATTCTACCGAAAGACGGTGGTGCAGGAAAACTGCCTTTGTGCCGATGGCGCCGCACACGACCCGCTGTTCCGCAGAGAAACCGCGATGATGTAAAACGAAAAGCCCAAGGACGAAAAACCGGCCTTTTTCCGATGCTGGAGAGGGTCCTGCGTACCCTTTTGGCACACATACTGGACTTGGCGGTTCACTTTGTCCCGGCGATGGACGACACTAGAAGGCAGCAAAGGGAGATGGGGTTTATGAGGCAGGATGGGAACCGCCGCGGACCGAAAGTGCTGCTCGTCGACGACCACGAGAAGTTTCGGATGGTAACCGCTTCGGTGCTGGAAGAAGGCGGCTGCCAGGTACAAACCGCCAGCAATGGGCACGAGGCACTGGAGAAGCTGGTGGAATCCCCGCCCGACGTGCTGATTCTGGACGTTTCGATGCCCACTATGTCTGGGTTCGATCTGTGCCACATCATCAAACGGGATGAGCGGTTCAAGGATATCCCGGTCATCTTTTTGAGCGCGTTCGGGGCACCGGAGGATTACCGCACCGGGCACGAGGCCGGCGGCGCGGTCTACATGGTGAAGCCGTACAAACATGACCGCTTGCTGAACATCGTGCGCATGCTCGCCGAACACTCCCGACGCGTGGCGGAAACCAAACCCAAGGAACCCTGAGCCCACGGGCCATCCCAGCTCGGCAAACGGTAGCGGAAACGCAGCGCGCCGCCAGTGGAGAAAACAGCCGTGATCGAAGCGCCCAACTCCGAGGAGTTGAAAAAGAAACGGCGAAGCACGCGGGTCAAGCAAGCGGTGCCGATCACCGTTTCCGGCAGCGATGCGCTCGGGCGGCGGTTTCGCGAACACACGGTCACGGCGTCGGTGAACTGCCACGGGTGCAAATTTCTCTCCAAGCATTACCTGCTGACCGGTACGAAAATTGAGCTGGAGGTCCCTTCTCCCCATCCAGACGGCCAGCCGCGCAAGGTGGGGGCACGGGTGGCTTGGACGGAGCGACCGAAGTCGCTGACCGAACCCTTTCAGGTGGGCGTCGAGCTGGACACCCCGGGCAACATCTGGGGGCTGGAGTTTCCGCCGGAGGACTGGTTTCCCTTCCCGGGCGACGAGCCGACCGCACGACCGTCGGAGGCTCCGGCGCGGCCGGTGCTGCGCGTGGTTGAGCGGCCGGCAGCCAGCTCGCCGTCCGCCGCTCATGAGCAGGAGCCCGAAACGACCGAGGAAGAAATCCCGCTCCTGGTCTCGGAGGAAAAGCCCGCTCCGACCGATGAGGAGACACCGCTTCCCGGCAGTCTTGCAGTGATCCAGAATGCGTTGGACGAAGCGCGGACAGAAATCGAGCGTGCCGCACGCAAATACGCCGACGAATTGCGCACCCAGTGGCACACCGAGCTGGAAGCGGAACTGGACGCATGGGCCGCCAAGCTTGAACCACGCATCGCCGCTGCAGTCGAGCGTGCGGCAGCGGAGGCCGAATCGTCCGTGACCCAGCGGGCCGAATCGGCACGCGCCGCGCTCGACCAGGTACAGGATCAGGTCGAGGCCGTGCTGGGTCAGTTTGAAGCGCGACTCGCGCAGTCGGTACAGGCGGCGTTGGCCGAGACCGAAGCCGCGGTGCAGCGGCGGACGGAAATTACCCAGGCCGCACTGGAACAACAAGGCCAGCAGCTCGAACAACAGGCCAGCCGCGTTCAGCAAACGCTCGTTTCCGCCACAACCCATGCCGAAGCTGTGCTGGCCGAGCTGGCGCGCCGCGCAGAGGCGGCGGAAGCGGCTCAGCAACAAACCTTGAACGATCTGCAGCGACAGATTGCTGGCCTGGTGGCCGAACACAACGCGCGGCTGGAGCAGACTGCCGGCGCAATGCTCGAACGCCTGGCCGACAAGCTGGAATCGAGCGCGGAACGCATCGCACCCCAGTTGGCAGAGCGACTGCTGGCCGGCCTGGAACGGCAGGTCAACGCCCAACTGGCGCGACTGCAACAGGCACTCGCCCAATTGGAGGAAACCCGTCGCTTGGCCGACGCTGCGCTGGAACAGCGCCGGCAGCAACTGATCGCGGACGTCGAACAGGGGCTGGCACCGCAGTTCGACCGCGTCGATGCGCTCCTCGGCCGATTGGCCGAGGCCGAGCAGCAGGCCAACCGCATCTGGGAAGAACAACAGGCCCGGCTGACCTCGCTGGCTGCACAGGTGGTCGAAACGGCCCAGGCGGGCCTGCACGCGGAAATCGAACGTCACCTGGAAAACCAGTCGGACGCCGTCCGGGAAACACTGAGCCGGCACATCCATGAACTGGACGAAAAAATCACCGAGCTGACGCACACCGGCTACGAAGGGCTGCTGAAGGCGTCCGAGTGGTACCAGAAAAAAGCGCGCACAGGAATGGAGGCCGCGCTCAAACAGCACCTCGAGCAGGCCAGCGGCGAGCTGCACACGCGCGCCGCCGACCTTTCCCAACGATTTACTGCGGAACTGCAGCGGCACAGTCGCGGCTTCATCGAGCATACGCGCGAGGTCCTGCACGGTGAGAGCCAGGCCGCCGCAGAGGCGTTCTGGAACCAGCTCGGGGAAGCGAGCGGCCAGGCGCTAGCCGACTTCCACCAGCAGATGGAAGCCGCGGCCGACGCGCGGGTGCGCCAGTTTGTTGCAGAGCTGGCGCGCCAGGCCCAGCAGCAGCAGGAACAGACCGCGCGCGCCGCTGAACAGGTCGCGAGCGAATTCCAGCAACGACTCCAGCAGGAACAACAGACGCTTCTCACACAGACCCTCGCCGCCGCCCGCGAGCCGCTGGATCGCGCGCTGGCATCCACGCTGGGCGAGATGGAAGCCAAGGCGGAAGGCCTCCGGCAAGCGTGGCTGGACTCCCTGCAGCAGGGCGCGGAACAGTCACTGGCCGACTACCGGGCCCGGCTGGAAAACACAACGAACGCCTGGCTGCTGACGAGTGCGGCGCGGTTGAACGAGCACACCGAAGCGCTGCTGACTCAGATCCAGCAGAAGATCGCGGAGCGATTGCGAGAAGCGGTTCGCGAAGCGATGACCCGCATGCTGGATTCCCTGACCGGGTGAGACACAGGGCGGCATGGAGTCACGCTGCGGGAGATCGGCCGTCGCAGGCCGCCTTCCGAGCGGATTCCTCCTCTCCCCGGCAACGTATCCCGGCTTTCAAACTCGCACACGACGGGGCGCAGCGGCCGGCCGAGCGTTGCATCGGAGCCGCCGTTGCGGGAAACTGCTGCCGGGCCGATGACACCATCCCGTGGAGACCACAGAGGAGGGACTCAGCATGCTTGTGACCACGACCAATCAAGTGGATGGTCGCACCGTGCAACGGTATCTGGGCATCGTGACCGGTGAGGCCATTCTGGGCGCAAACCTTTTTCGCGACCTGTTTGCCGGGATCCGCGACATTGTCGGCGGGCGGTCCGCGGCCTACGAGAAAGAGCTGGCCCGGGCGCGCCAGATTGCCCTGGAGGAAATGATCCAGCAAGCCCAACAGCTCGGGGCCAACGCCATCGTTGGGGTGGACCTGGACTACGAAGTGCTGGGGCAGGCCAACGGCATGCTGATGGTTTCGGCCTCCGGGACTGCTGTGGTGCTGCACTAACGGGCCGCTCTGCGAGGGCGTCTCCGGCCGGTGGACAGCACCGATGGGCGTGGGCGGCCGGCGGAATCCCCTGAGCGGTCCCGCGCAAACTTCGGCAGATCCTGGCGGGCGCAGGCGTGCTCATGAAGGAGCAACACCAAGCACAACGGGAACGTTCCACGGCGCGAGGCCGTCGCCGCAGCCGGCAGTGGGGTTCGCTGGCCATCAGCGCCGCGGTCACTGCCGTGGCCCTGGTTCTCTACGCCGTGAATTTCATCGGCGAGCGTCCCACTCCCGAATTCAGTTTTCTGCAACGGCTGGAGCTGGCCACGGTGGATCTGCGGTTCCAGCTCCGTGGTGCGGCACGCCCGGATCCGCGCATCATCATCGTGGACATTGATCAGCGCGCGCAGCAGGTGCTGGGGCGCTGGCCATTTCCGCGTTCCCACTTTGCACGGATGCTGGATGCGTTGCGGGAAGATGGCGCGCGGGTGGTGGCCTTCGACATCATCTTTCACCAGCCAGACGAAACCGTCCGCCTGCTGGAGACGTTGCGACAGCGGGTAGCCCGGGTGGCAACGCCGACACTGACCGCGGAACTGGAGCGGCTCGAAACCGAGCTGGACCCGGATCGACAATTTGCCGAAGCGCTGACCCGCTTTGGTGCGGCGGGCGGCCGGGTGGTGCTGGGCACGTTTTTCCTCTACAACGAAGCCGATCTGCGCGGGCTCGACGCGGACGCGCTGGACCGCTATGCGGAGTGGCTGGCTTTCTATGCGGTGCCCCAAGTGCGGGCCGCGGATTCCGCCCGGGGTGCGGAAAGCTATCGCGCCCTGGTGGAACGCTACGCGGATCTGCACCTGCAGCCTCGCGGGGCGCTGGCGAATCTGGAGGCATTCAGTATGGCCCAGCCAGCCGAGGCCGTGACCACCGGATACTTCAACATCCTGAGCGATCCGGACGGCGTGGTACGGCGGGTACCGCTGGTGCTGCCCTACGGCCGGAGCGAGGATCCCGCTCGCTGGGATTTCTACGCTGCGCTGGATCTGCAGGCCGTGCGCTTTCTCCTGGGCATCGAAGACAGCCAGTTCGTGGTGAACTACGGTGCGACCGGGATCGAGAGCCTGGAGCTCGGCCCGGAGCGGGTGTTCCGTCCCGATGAGCTGGGACGTGCGCTGATCCGCTATCAGGGGCCGGCCGGCACCTATCCGTACGTTTCCATCGCCGATGTCGTGGCCGGAAATTTTCCGCGCGGGACGTTCCGTGACCGACTGGTGCTGGTCGGGGCTTCGGCGACCGGGGTGGGCGATCTGCGCTCGACGCCGTTTGGCACGCTGGATTTCCCCGGCGTCGAAATCCACGCGAACATTGCCGACAATCTACTGCACAACCGGTTCCTGCAGCGCGGCGTGACCCAGGTGCTCGTGGACCTGAGCCTGATTGTGCTGTTCGGTATTCCGGTGGGGCTCTGGCTGGCGTGGGTACGGCCGCGCTGGATGGCGCTGGCGCTGTTGCTCCTCGGGCCGTTTGCGCTGCTGCAGCATTGGGCGTTTGCCGCCGACTGGTGGTTGAATGCGACGACGCCGGCGCTGTTCACGCTGGTACCGAACGTGGTGCTGGTCTCGATCTACCGGGTCCTGGTCGAAGACCGCGAACGGCGAAAAGTGCGCAGTGCCTTCCAGCACTATCTGAGCCCGGAGGTCATCGAGCTGCTGCTGGAGGACCCCGCCCTGCTCGAACCGCGGCGCACGGAGATCACCGTGCTGTTCAGCGACATCCGCGGCTTCACCACCCTCAGCGAACAGCTCGACCCGCAGGAGCTGGCGCGGCTGATGAACGGATACCTGACCGACATGACGCAGATCCTGTTCCAGCACCGCGGGACACTGGACAAATACATTGGCGATGCGGTGATGGCCTTCTGGGGCGCGCCTTCGCAAGAGCCGCAGCACGCCGAGCTCGCTTGCCGTGCTGCGCTGGAAATGCAACGGCGGCTGGCCGAGCTCCGTGCACAGTGGCAGGCCGAAGGAAAACCACCGGTCGAAATCGGCGTGGGCCTCAACACCGGTATGGCCGCGGTGGGCAACATGGGCTCCGAGCTGCGCTACGGCTACACCGCGATGGGCGATACCGTGAACTTGGCTTCACGGCTGGAGGCCCTGAACCGGGAATTCGGCACCGCGATTTTACTCTCGGAGGCCACCGCCGCGGCGCTGCCTGCAGACCGGTTCCTGCTGCGGGAGGTGGACCACATCCGCGTCAAGGGCAAGCGGCAGCCTGTGTTGGTCTTTGAGCTGCTGGCGCTGGTGCCGGAAGACAGGCGGGCACAGACACCCGAGCTGGACGCCCTGCGTGCGTTGGCGGTCGAGTTTGCTGCGGCGCGGGCGCTGTACCGGCAGCGGCGCTGGGCCGAGGCCAAAGCTGCGTTTGAGGCCATCCTGGCGCGCTGGCCCGCCGATGGCCCGGCCCGGGTGTTCCTGCGCCGTTGCGCCACCTACCTGGCCGCCGAGCCACCGCCCGATTGGGACGGCGTGTTTGCCATGCAGCACAAATAAGGCCTCCGCAACCCATTTGCCGGCCGCGCGCGCCGATGTTAGGATGCCAACAGCAGAACTGCTCGAAGGAGCCCGGCAGTGACGCACATCTCGCGCAAAGAGCTGAAGAAGGATGAATTCCGGGAAACGGTGGCGCACAGCGCCCAGGCGCTGCTCCTGCACCGCCGCACGGTGTGGATCGTAGCGCTGGCCGCAGCCGTTGTTCTGGTGGCAATTTTCGGGTGGCGGTTCTACAGCGAGCGGCAGACGGTGAAGGCCAGTGCGGCACTCGAGCGAGCCATGGAGCATTTCCAAGCGCGAGTCCGCGCTGTGGGCGAGCCGCAGGCGCCGGACGAAATCAGCTACGTGGACGAGAAAAACAAATACCAGGACGCGGCGACGAAATTCACCGAAGTCGTGCAGCAGTACGGGCGCACGCGGCCGGGCCAGATCGCGCGATACTACGCCGGGCTCAGCTATCTGCGGCTGGGACAGCTCGAACAGGCCGAGCGCTGGTTCCGCGAAACGGAACGCAGCAGCGATGCGGAGCTGGCGGCGCTGGCGCGCTTCCAGCTTGCCCAGTTGTACGAGCGCACCGGAAAACCGGAGGAGGCGGCCCGTCTCTACCAGGCGCTGGCCGAGCGACCCACCACGCTGCTGCCGAAGCCGGTGGTGCTGCTGGCCCTGGCTGAACACCACGCCCGAAGCAATCCGGCCGAAGCGCGGCGCATCTACGAGCAGGTGCGTACCGAATTCCCGGATACGGCCGCGGCGCAGCAGGCGGAGCAGCGGTTGCAACTGCTGGCTCCGGGCAGCTAACCGGTGGCGAAGGTTGTCGATGCCCCTGGCGCCGTATGCCATGCCGGTCAGTCGGTCACGGGGACGCCGCTACCCCGAGCCGGCGCACCCTTACCGGAACGACTACGCACGCGACCGCGATCGAATCATCCACGCGCGGGCCTTCCGACGGCTGGAAGCGAAAACGCAGGTATTCACGCGCCGCTACTCCGACCACTTCCGCAACCGGTTGACCCACACACTGGAAGTGGCCCAGATCGCCCGCACCGTGGCGGGTGCACTCGGGTTGAACACCGACTTGGCCGAGGCCCTGGCGCTGGCGCACGACCTCGGCCATCCCCCGTTCGGACACGCCGGCGAGCGGCGGCTGGACGAATTGATGCGGGAGTTCGGCGAAGGCTTCGACCACAACCTGCACGCGCTGCGCATCGTCGAACAGTTCGAGCAACGCTATCTGGAGTTCCCCGGCCTGAACCTGACCTTTGAAGTGCGTGAGGGCATCATCAAGCACTCGCGCGACTATTCCGCTGCCGAGTTCCCGGCGCTGGCCGAATACCTACTGGAGTTGCGGCCCCCGCTGGAAGCCCAACTGATGGATCTGGTGGACGAAATCGCCTACAACACCGCGGACCTGGATGACGGACGCGAAGCCGGCCTGCTCAAGCTGGAGCAGATCCTAGAGGCGGTGCCCATCTTCCGCGAACAGTACACACCGATTGACCGACGCCATCCGCAGGCCCGCGCCAAGCTGAAATTCAACGAGGCACTGAAGCGTGTGCTTGACCAACTGGCGACCGACCTGATCGAAGAGACACGGCGGCGCATCGAACAGGCCGGCGTGACCGACGTCGAACAGGTGCGTCACTATCCGGAGCGGCTGGCCGGGTTCAGCGCGGCGGTCGCCGAGCAGAACGCGGCTCTGAAACGCTTTCTCTACGCGCAACTCTATCACCATCCGGCGCTGCAGGAGGAGCGGGAGCGTTCGGTGGCGATTCTCGAGGAGCTGTTCCGCTACTATCTGGACCATCCCGAAGCGATGCCGCCGTATTATGCCGAGAAGGCTCGCCGTGAGCCACGCCACCGCGTCGTGTGCGATTACATCGCGGGCATGACCGACAAATTTCTGCTCGAACAGCACCAGAAGGTCGCCGCCGCCGTCTGAACGGCCGCCGAACAGGTTCGTGCTGCTGCGGCAGCAGCGGGCGCCGCCTTCCTTGACACCCCCGGGCCAAGCCGTATAATGCGACCGAGGGGCCGACTGGCCCCAATTTCAATGTTTTTGGATATCAAAGAGTTAGCGGTTCGCAAGCTGCGCATCCGGAAGAGCTACCCGCCCGGTTCGCTCGATTTCCGCACCGAGGAATTCCAGCAACTAGACCCGCTCGAAGTGCATGCCACGGCCGAACTGGTGGATGGACAGATTCGCGTGCACGGGCACCTAGCGACGCGGCTTGAGCTGGCCTGCGCGCGCTGTCTGGAACCGGTGATCGAGGAAGTGGCCCGCGATTTCGACCTCTACTATGCCCCGCTGGCCACCATGCCACGGGAAGAGGAAGTCGCCCTGAAGCCGGCCGATACCGAACTAGCCTTTTTTGACGGCGACGGTCTGTTCCTGGCCGACGTGCTGGCCGAACAGGTCAACCTGGCCATCCCCATGAAGGTCATCTGTCAAAGCGACTGCCGTGGGCTGTGCCCTCACTGTGGCGTGAACTTGAATCTGGAAGCGTGTCATTGCGAAACGCACCCCGCCGATCCGCGCCTGACCTCGCTGGTGCGCCTGAAGCAGGACTGGTTCAAAAAGCATTAGAAGGGTCGGGCAGAACCCGCTAGAATACCGTAGCGAAGCGGGTATGAAGCCGAGGAGCTGGTATGGCGAATCCAAAACGTCGTCACTCAAAGTCGCGCAAGAACAAGCGGCGGGCGCACGACCATCTGGTGCCGCCCTCCCTGGCGGAATGCCCGAACTGCCATGAGATGAAGCTGCCCCATCAGGCGTGCCCGCACTGCGGCTACTACAAGGGTCGCGAAGTGATGGAGACGTCGGCCTGAGGGGCCGGTGCGTGCCGGAAAGCCCTGCATCCACTCCAGCCGGGAGTTCCGATGATCACCATCGCTGTGGACGCCATGGGAGGAGACCATGCGCCGCGGGCGGAAGTCGAAGGGGCAGTGGCCGCGGCCCGGGACTATGGGGTGCGCGTGCGGCTGGTCGGGTTGGACAGTGTCGTGCGGAACGAGCTGGCCCGGCATCCTCACCGCGGGCTGCCGATCGAGGTGGTTCACGCCAGCGAAGTGATCACGATGACGGATCTGCCTTCGCAGGCGTTCCGGAAGAAGAAAGACAGTTCGGTCCATGTGGCGCTGCGCCTGATGCGCAAGGGCGAAGCCGATGCCCTGGTCAGCGCAGGCAACACCGGAGCGGTGATGGCGACCGCACGATTCATGCTGGGGACGTTGCCTTCGGTGGACCGTCCGGCCCTGGCGGCACCGTTCCCGACCTCAAAGGGCGGCGTTGCGGTGCTGATTGACGTGGGCGCCAACGTGGACTCAAAGCCGGAGCACCTGGAGCAGTTCGCTATCATGGGTGAAATCTACTACCGCACCATCTTCGGGATGCGGCGGCCGCGGGTGGCGCTGCTCTCGATCGGCGAAGAGGAGTCGAAAGGAAACGAGGTGACCCGCGAGGCCTTCGCCCGGCTGAAACAAACCCCGCTGAATTTTGTCGGCAACGTGGAAGGTCGTGACGTGTTCAGCGGCCACGTGCAGGTGATCGTTTGCGACGGATTCATTGGCAACGTGGCACTGAAAATCAGCGAAGGGCTGGTGGAACATCTGGTGCAGGTGCTGAAAGACGCCCTGAAGGCAACGATCGCCTCCCAGGTCGGCTATGTGCTCTCGCGCCGTGCCTACCAGGATTTCAAGAAAAAGGTAGACTATTCCGAATACGGGGGCGCACCGCTGCTGGGTGTGCGGGGCACGACCATCATCTGTCACGGACGGTCGAACGCCAACGCCATCAAGAATGCCATCCGCGTGGCCGCCGAGCTGGTGCGCACACGAGCCAACGTACGGATCGAACAGGAGTTGGCCGAGGTCCAGGCCGCCCACCGAGCCTGAAACCGCAGCCCGCTCCGAACACTGAGAACAGACATGGGCAAAACAGCATTCCTGTTTCCAGGGCAGGCTTCCCAGTACCCGGGCATGGGACGGGAGCTGCTGGAAAAATTTGAAGCGGCACAACGGGTGTTCGAGCAGGCCGACCGCGCGCTCGGGTTCAGCATCACGCAGCTGTGCCTGGAGGGCCCGGAAGACGAGCTGAAGCAAACGGCCAATACGCAGCCGGCGATTCTGACCGTGTCGGTGGCGGCGCTGCGGGTGCTGGAGGAGCGGACGGTGCGCGCCGACTACGTGGCCGGGCACAGCCTGGGGGAGTATTCCGCCCTGGTCGCGGCCGGCGCGCTGGAGTTCGCCGACGCCGTGCAGCTGGTGCGCAAACGCGGCCAGTACATGCAGGAGGCGGTACCGCCCGGGGTGGGCGCGATGGCGGCGATTCTCGGACTGGCACCGGCGCTCGTTGAGGAAATCTGTCGCAAGGCCGCCGACGGGCAGGTGGTGGCCCCGGCCAACCTGAACTCACCGGAACAGACGGTGATCTCCGGACACGCCGAGGCGGTCAAACGCGCTGTCGAACTGGCCTCGCAGAGCGGAGCCAAGCGGGCGGTGATCCTGCCTGTTTCCGCGCCGTTCCACTGCGAGCTGATGCTGCCCGCGCAGAAACGGCTCGAGGCCGAGCTCGAACAGATCCCCTTCCACGACCTGCGGATTCCGCTGGTCTGCAACGTGGACGCCGACGTCATCCAGAGCGCTGAGGAGGCCCGTCGGGCGCTGGTGCGGCAGGTCAGCCTGCCGGTGCGGTGGGAAGAATCCGTGCGGGAGTTGATCGCGCGGGGCGTGGACACGTTCATCGAGGTGGGTCCAGGACGCGTGCTGAGCGGACTGCTGCGGCAGATCGACCGCTCGGTACAAAGCCTCAACGTGGAGGATGAAGCGTCGCTGACCACCACGCTGGCCAAGGTCCGCGCGGCACGGGCCAGCTAGCGAAACGCACGCATCATGTTCAACCTCGACGGAAAGGTGGCGCTGATCACCGGCGCTTCGCAAGGCATCGGGCGGGCAACGGCACTGGCCCTGGCCCGCGCCGGCGCTCGCGTGGCCGCAGCGGCGCGCAACACGGAAAAACTGGCCGCGGTGGTGGCCGAGATCAGCTCCGGAGGCGGCGAGGCGCTGGCCGTGCCGATGGACGTGGCTGACGCGGCACAGGTCAAAGCCGGCTTTCAGCAGGTGCTGAACCGATTCGGCCGGCTGGACATCCTGGTGAACAACGCCGGCATCACGCGCGACGGACTGGCCGTGCGCATGAAGCCGGAGGATTGGGAAACCGTGCTGCGCACGAATCTGACGGGCGCGCTGCTGTGCATTCAGCAGGCGCTGGCGGTGATGTTGCGGCAGCGCTGGGGGCGGATCATCAACGTCAGTTCGGTGGTGGCGCAAATGGGCAACGCCGGGCAAGCGAACTACGTGGCCTCCAAGGCCGGCCTGATCGGCCTGACAAAAGCCATCGCGGTGGAGGTGGCCTCGCGGAACATCACCGTCAACGCCGTTGCGCCCGGGTTCATCGCCACCGCCATGACCGAGCCGCTGCCGGAAGCGGTGAAAGCGGACCTGCTGGCGCGGATCCCGCTGGGGCGGATGGGCGACGACATAGAAGTGGCCGCGGCCATTGTGTTTCTCGCCAGCGAGGAGGCCGGCTACATCACCGGGCACGTGCTTGACGTCAACGGGGGCCTGTACATGGCCTGAAGTCATCGCACGGATTGACCGACGCCGAGGGGACGAATAGAATGAGCGGGTTTGAAAGCGAGGCCCAAACCCGATGGCAACCGGTCGCAGCCGACCGGAACGGGAGGACAAACAGGCATGGCGAGCACCGAGGAACGCGTGAAACAGATCATCGTCGAACAGCTCGGCGTGGATGAGAACGAGGTCACACCGAATGCCTCGTTCGTGGACGACCTGGGCGCCGATTCGCTCGATCAGGTGGAGCTGGTGATGGCGTTTGAAGAGGCCTTCGGGGTAGAG
>JAIMBE010000057.1 GCA_023511565.1 Bacillota bacterium | reverse complement strand
GAAGGTCGGATCACCAGCGGATAGCCGATCGCTTCGGCCTGCCGCACCGCGTCCTCCACATTGTTCACCAGCGCTGAGTTCGGCACCTCCAGCCCGACCTTGCGGCAGGCATCTTTGAACCAGAGCCGGTCCTCGGCCACCTTGATGGCCCGCAGCGAGGCCCCGATCAGCTTCACGTTGTACGCATCGAGCACACCCGCTTCGGCCAGCTCCACAGCCAGGTTCAAGCCGGTCTGGCCGCCCACGGTCGGCAGCAGAGCGTCGGGGCGTTCCCGGGCGATGATTGGCTCCAGATATTCGCGCGTCAATGGCTCGACGTACGTGCGGTCAGCCAGTTCAGGGTCGGTCATGATGGTGGCGGGATTGGAATTCACCAGCACCACCCGGTAGCCTTCGGCCCGCAGCGCCTTGCACGCTTGCGTGCCCGAATAGTCGAACTCGCAGGCCTGGCCGATGACAATCGGTCCCGAACCAATGATCAGTATGGATTCAAGCTCTGTGCGTTTGGGCATCTTCGTCAGTGCACCGATTTACCGGAAAATGGGAATCGCGTCGTTCCGATCGTTTCCCGGCGAGTTGGCAGTGTCGGCTCGCGTTCGGCCGGAGTTTCCTGCGCCGCAGTTGGGCGACGCGCTGGCTCGACAACCTTGGCCACTCGCAGATACTGGTACGGTACGCCGGCCATCTCGCTCAGTTTTCGGCACAAACTGCCGGTGTAGTCCACCAGTTCTGGCAGTGCTTCCCGGATGCGGCTCAGATGCAGCCGTGCTTCCAGAATCGCCGTTTCTGCCGTTTCCTTTCTCAGCAAGCGATCTAACGCCAACCGGTAATCGCGCAGCGAGGCCACGTAAGCAGCCGCAGCCGCGTAGTAGCCAATTAATTCTTCCAGCGTCTCCTCATCGAATTCGCCAATCCGACCCGCGTTGGCCGTGTACACGGGAAAGGGCTGAGTACTAGGCCACCGCACGATCGGATACGATCCCTCCGGGCTGTTGCTGGCCGCCAGCGCTTCGGCCACCTCGCTCAGGTAGTGGCGGTAGAAGCCGTCCACTTCGAACAGCAGCGCACGCGCCAGAGCCATTTTCTTCCGGCCCTGCTCGAGCGCAGCAAGTTCCCGGTCGATCTGCCGCTGCCGTTCAGCCTCCCGACGGGAGGCCTGCCAGGCCAGCAGCACGGCCAGCACGACCACCAGCGCCGCGAGCAGCGCGGCCAAGCTGCCCAGATCGAAGCCCTGCGGCTGCATTGCGGTCTCCCGCACTCATCTGTCGAGCGGCGCACCCGCCGAGGACATCGAGGTGGTTGGCGGCACCGCCCGTTCGCTCACCTCGGAGCCTGCTGCATCAGATCCACGAACTGCTGAAACAGATACCGGGCGTCATGGGGCCCGGGCGAAGCTTCCGGGTGGTACTGCACACTGAACAGCGGCAGCGACCTGTGCCGCATCCCTTCGTTCGTTTGATCGTTCAGGTTGACGTGCGTGATCTCCACCGCACTCGATGGCAGCGAATCGGGGTCCACGGCGAAGCCGTGATTCTGCGCGGTGATCTCCACTTTTCCCGTCCGAAGATTTTTCACCGGATGATTCGAGCCGTGGTGCCCGAATTTCAGCTTGAAGGTACGTCCGCCGAGCGCCAAGCCGCACAACTGATGCCCCAGACAGATGCCGAAGATCGGCACGCGGCCCAGCAGTTTGCGGATGTTTTCGACCGCGTAGGTGACCGGCTCCGGATCGCCCGGGCCATTGGAGAGGAACACGCCGTCGGGCCGGAGGGCCAGCACATCTTCGGCGGCCGTGCTGGCCGGCACGACCGTCACCCGGCACCCGTGGTCCACCAACAGCCGGAGGATGTTGCGTTTGATGCCGAAGTCGTAGGCCACCACATGGAACCGCCCAGCTGGCGCCGTTGCGGTCGTGCGCGCCAGCTCGACCGAACCCTGCTCCCAGACATAGCGCTCGGCGCACGTGACGCGGCTGGCCAGCTCCAGCCCGGCCATCGAGGGGAGCGCACGCGCCTCGGCAATGAGTTGCTCGGCCGGCGTGCCGTCGGTCGCCAGCACGCCGCGCAGCGCGCCAACGGTACGGAGGTGCCGCACCAGTGCCCGAGTATCGACGTCCCACAGGACGGGGACGTTGTGCCGCTCCAGATATTCCTGCGCCGTCTGCTCGGAGCGCCAGTTGGACGCCAGCAGGGTGAACTCCCGGACGATCAGAGCCTCAATGTAGGGACGCTCAGCTTCCTGGTCGTCACGATTCGTGCCCACGTTGCCGATATGGGGATAGGTCAGGCAGACAATCTGGCCGGCATAGCTGGGGTCAGTAAAAACCTCTTGATACCCGGTCAGGCTGGTGTTGAAAACAACTTCACCGCCGCGGCGGGTGCGAGCGCCAGCCGCGCGCCCGTTAAAGATCCGTCCGTCCTCGAGCGCCAGCGTCGCCGGCGCATCGTGCAGTGCGGTCAGTGGTTCCCCCTTCACTCATTGTGGCCGTCAGTGGCGTAGGCCGGAATCGTGCCGATCCGTGACACCGGCCAGTACGCAAACGCAGCCTTGCCATAGATGAAGCGTTCCTCGACCGGACCAAATACCCGCGAATCGTTCGAGCTGGAACGATGGTCGCCCAACAGGAAGTAATGTCCTGGGGGCACCCGCACTGGCCCGAACGAACTGCGGTCCGCAAATTCTGGCTGAATGTATGGCTCGGGCAGCAGCACGCCGTCCACGTAGATGCGTCCTTGCCGTCCTTCGATCACCTCGCCGGGCAACCCGACAACGCGCTTGATGAACGACTTCGTGCGGTCCATCGGATACCAGAATACGACGATGTCACCGCGCCGCACCGGCCCGAAATGATAGACAAATTTGTTGATGAAAATTCGCTCCTGGTCGTGCAGCAGGGGGGCCATGCTGGTGCCTTCCACCTTCACGGGCTGGTAGAAGAAAACGACGAACACCATGGCCAACCCCAGGGCGACCACCAGGTCGCGTGCCCAACTGCGCACCTGCCGCGGCACAGGAAAATTCCCACCCAGCGCAGCGGAAGACTGGGTCAGGTTGAACCGCTCATCCATATGTCGTGGAATCTTCTGTCTATATAGCATAGATGCGCACGGTTGCCAACCCGGAAGGCTGCCTGCGGCGGAATTTTCAACAGCCGCTTGTGGCCGGCGCGCCCGGGCTGTACCATGAGGCGAATGACGAATCGCGTTGCGCTGATTCTTCCCGCCCTAGATGAAGAAGAATCCCTCGGCTCGCTCCTGGTGGAACTGGCGCGCTATCCGTTCACCCAGGTTGTCGTCGTGGACAACGGCTCGCGCGACCGTACTGCGGAGGTGGCTCTTCGTCGAGGGGCTTGCGTCGTGCAGGAGCCGCGCCGTGGCTACGGTTCCGCCTGTCTGGCCGGTATCGCCGCACTGCGACGTGAGGTGGATGTGGTGGTCTTCATGGATGCAGACGGCAGCGATGACCCGGCCGACCTTCCCCACCTGCTCGAGCCGATTGAACGCGGCGCAGCCGACCTGGTCATTGGCTCGCGGGTGCTCGGCCAGCGGGAAGCCGGTGCGCTGACTCCACAGCAGCGCATCGGTAACGCAGTGGCCACGGCGTTGCTCCGGTTGCTGTTCGACATCCGCGCCACCGACCTGGGCCCGTTTCGTGCCATCCGCCGTTCGGCGCTGGAGCGGCTGGCACTGTGCGAGCCAGATTTTGGCTGGACGATCGCGATGCAGATTCGCGCACACCAGGCTGGCCTGCGCGTGGTAGAGATTCCCGTGCGCTATCGTCGGCGGCGGGCGGGCCGCTCAAAAATTTCAGGCACAGTTTCGGGAACGATTCGCGCCGGCACGAAAATCATCGGCACGATTCTGAAGTACCGTCTCCAGCCACCACCGCCGGCCCTGCGCTAGGGTTTCGTGCGTTTACCGAACAGGCGGATGTCTTTACGGACCCCGAAGGTGAATCCAGTGCGGGGATCATTTCGGTAGACGCCGGCCACACCTGCCACATCCCAGAAGAATCCCCCGGCCTCGACTTGCAGCCCGATCCGGCCCTGCGCGCGCGAATCGGTGCCCACCAGCGCACCGGTCGTATCCCGCGCCGACCAGAATCCCGCCACTTCCCCAACCAGCCGAACCCGCGTGTGCACCGGATAGGTTAGCGCGAATCCATAGAGTAGTACATCGTTCTGGGAAAACTGCGCAGCGGGAGCTTCGAGAATTCCCAGGCCGGCGTCGCCGAACAGTTGCAATTTGCCGAAGTGTTTTTCCAGGATAAGTTCAGCGAAGAGGTTGGTCGTATTCGTGCCGATGCCGCGGCGCTGGTCGGCCGTCGGCATCTGAAAGCCGAAGCGGAACGCAAACGCCGGCAGCTGCGCGGTATCCGCGAACAGGCGCACCTTGGTGTAGCTGCGGAAGTCGCCGACGCCGTGGGTCGAGCGCGGACCGGTCAGCTCGGGCGTGACGACGGCAACGCTCTGCTGGGTCACGGAAAGAAAATTCTGGATCTCCCCTTCGATCTGAATCTCGACAATCCGGCCGAGCCCGGTGCGCACCTGCAGCACAGCAACGGAAGTCAAATCCCCGCTCAAACCGGAGAGTGGGAAACGGATGTCCTGCAAAAAGTCGAACCCGATCTGCACGCGGCTCACACCAGCCGGCACGATCGTTGCGTCCGGTGTTCGCAGCGGACGATCCTGCGCGGCCGTCGGTACCACCCCGAGCAGAAACAGCAGCCAGAACCCCGGGCCTCGCCTGATGTGTGCGTGCATTGTGTTCTCCGCGTCTTCGGTGACTGGTCTCTTGGGCACGACCTGCAATCTGCGGAATCACGTCGTGCCTCATGCTATCTCAGCCGCCCCTCTGTCCCAAGCGCATAGTTCAGAATGGCCAGTGCAGCGATCACCGCTGTTTCCGTCCTCAGGATCTGCGGTCCGAGCGAGGCTTCGAAAAATCCAGCCTGGCGCGCCAGGGCCAATTCCGGATCGGTCCATCCGCCCTCCGGGCCGATGGCCAGCACCGCGGTTCCGGCCTGCCGGTCGGCCAGCACTGTGCGGAGGGACGGTGTTTCGGCCCGCTCCGAAAGCAGCACGGCGAGTGCGGCACGGTCGCGCGCCCGCAGGAACGCCGTTTCCGGCGCCGCCACCGTGTGCAACATCGGCGGAGCCACCCGCCGCGCCTGCTGGGCCGATTCGAGCAGAATCTTCTGCCACCGCGCCGCGCGTTTCTCGCCGGCAGTGACCAGGTGCCGTTCGCTGCGCGCTGCGGCCAGCGGTACGATTTCACACGCGCCGAGCTCGGTCGCTTTCTCGAGGCACCACTCAAACCGGTCGAACTTCACAATGGCGAGCAGCAGCACGGTATGCAGCGCCGGCGTCATGGCGGTCACCGGCTGGAGCAGCACGAATTCGATCGCCTCGCGCCCGACGCGCGTCACACGCCCCAGCCATACGGCGCGACCGTCACTCAACTCGTAGAGCTGGCCGGGGCGGGCACGCAGCACACGCCCCAGATGGTGCGCTTGCTCGCCGGTCAGGCGTGCCTGACGGCCATCGAATCGTTCGACAAAAAAACGACGGCGCATATCTGGCGCGGCTGCGCAGCTCGTCACCGCCTGCTGCGCAACCCGAGGCGCTCAGTTTAGCTGAAGATGTCCCGGACTTTTTCGAAGAATCTGGAACTGCGCTCGGCGGGACGATTCTCGGCCTCCAGCGTTTCGGCTAGTTGCTCGAACAAGCGACGTTGTTCGCGGGTAAGCCGTTCCGGGGTCAGCACGCGAATGTGCACGAACAGGTCGCCACGTGCGCCGCCATGCGGGTCGGGCAATCCGTGTCCCTTCAGGCGAAACACGGAGCCCGACTGAGTGCCCGGTGGAATCTTCAATGTTTCCGTACCGTTCAACGTGGGCACGCTGATTTCGGCACCCAGCGTGGCCTGGGCGATGTTGATCGGGATGGTGCAGTACAGATCGGAGTTGCGGCGCTCGAAGAACGGGTGCTCTTCCACTTCGAGCACCACATAGAGGTCACCGGGCGGACCGCCGTTTCGTCCTGCTTCACCTTCGCCGGCGATGCGGAGCCGCGTATGGGAGTCCACACCCGCGGGGATGCGCACCTCTACGGTGCGCTCGAGCTGGACGCGACCTTCTCCGCGGCAACTCGGGCACACCTCGCGGATCACCTGTCCCTGTCCATGGCAGACCGGGCAGGTGCGCGTCAGCGTGAAAAAGCCCTGCTGGTAGACGACCTGGCCGCGCCCGCCGCAGGTCTGGCAGCTAACCCGTTGCGTGCCCGGCCGGGCTCCGCTGCCGCGGCAGGTTGCGCACACCTCCCGGCGCGGCACTTTGATCTTCATCCGCGTGCCCCGAGCCGCCTCCTCAAAGCTTAACTTCAGGTCGTAGCGCAAATCACTGCCGCGCTGCGGCCGGCTGGTGCGCCGACCCCGACCGCTGCCGAAGATCTGCTCGAAGCCGAACAGGTCGCCGAAGATGTCCTGAAACTCTTCGAAAATCGAGCGACCGAAGTCAGCATCGAACACCACCTGACCGCTCAGGCCGGCATGGCCATAGGCGTCGTAGGCGGCGCGCTTCTGCGGATCGCTCAAAACGCTGTAGGCTTCCGTGGCCTCGCGAAAGCGCTCTTCGGCTTCCTTGTGGTTGGCCGGATTGCGGTCCGGGTGCCAGCGCAACGCGGCCTTGCG
Organism: Bacillota bacterium; assembly: GCA_023511565.1. Taxonomy (GTDB): domain Bacteria; phylum Acidobacteriota; class Terriglobia; order Acidiferrales; family UBA7541; genus DSGC01. Next base: position 9,737 of record JAIMBE010000057.1, on the reverse strand, counting down.
GTAGGCAGATTTGATCTGCTCCGGGGTGGCGTCACGCGGTACGCCCAGAACCTCGTAGTAATCGCGCTTGGTGGTGGTCATGGAGGACTACTGAGCCTTCGTTTCCGCCGGAGCCGGGGGCAGTGCGGCCACACGCACGACGCTCGGCCGGAGCACGCGGTCGCGCAGCGTGTAGCCGGCTTGAAGCTCTTCCAGCACGGTGCCTTCCGGGTGCTGGTCGGTTTCGACGCGTTCAATGGCCTGGTGAACGTGCGGGTCGAACTGCCGACCCACGGCCGGGATGCGCGTGACCTTGTAGCGTTCCAGCAGATGATGCAACTGCTGCTGGATCAGTTCGAACCCGCGTCGGTACTCAACGCCCGGTCCTTCGCCATCGCCGGGCAGCGAGGCCAGCGCCCGCTCGACCGCATCCAGCACCGGCAGCAGATCCGTGACGACCCGTGCAGCCACGCGTTCTGCATCTTCGTGGCGTTCGCGTTCGATCCGCTTCCGGTAGTTTTCAAAATCGGCCTGCCGGCGGATCAGGGTCTGGAACAACTCATCGCGCTCGGCCTTCAGTCGCGCCAGGTGCTCACGCAGAGTGGCCTCGCTGGCCGGCGCCGTGTCCGCGCCCGTCGCCGCCGCAGCCGCCGGCGTTTCTGCCACCTCGGATCCGGTTGCGTGCGCCGCGGGCGCGCCGGTCGTCGGATCCGGTTGCGACGTGGTCGAGGCGTCTGGAAATTCCACAGGTATTTTCTTGGATTCCATCGGCGTCACGTTTTCAAGCTCTCTCCGAACAGACGGGCCACATAGGCCACGGCGGTGATGGCGCGTTCGTACTCCATCCGCAGCGGTCCGAGCACACCGAGCGATCCCTGGAATTGGTTGGCGGTGCCGTACGGTGCACTGATCAGCGAGAGATGGTCGCCGGCCACATTGATTTCCTTGACGCCGATCTGGATGTGCACCGGCTCGGGGCTTTCGATGCAACTGGTCAGCAGTTCCACCAGTCGCTTGCGTTCCTCGATTGCAGCCAGCAGCGCGCGCAGATGTTCCTGATCGGCGAACTCCGGCGCAGTGACGATCTGCGCCGTGCCCTCGACATAGACCTGCCGCGCCGGACCCACATCCAGCAGTTTCGGATCACAGAGCACGAGCGCGTTTGCATAGAGTTGGTCGTAGCGTTCCCGGTCGCGCCCCAGCTTTGTTTCCAGGTCGGCGCGGATGGCTTCCAGCGTCCAGCCGGCGTAATGCCGGTTCAGGTAATCGGCGGTGCGATCCAGCTCGTCCTGCGTGAAGGGCCGCTCCACGCGGATCAGCTTGTCGCGCGCCATTCCACCCCGCGTGATCAGCACGACCAGCACGCGATGATCCGGCAGGGCGAGGAACCGGATGTGCTCGAGCACGCTGCGCGCCAGCGGCGGCGAAATCACGATTCCCAGCCCGCGGGACACTGTGGCCAGCACATGGCTGGCGCGCTCCATTACTTCCTCGGGCGTCGAAGCTGCGGCCAGTTCGCGCTGAATCCACTCGCGGTCCGCTGCGGCAAGCTCGGCCTGTGTGGCAATCTGTTGCACGAAAAACCGATAGGCGGCTTCGGTCGGCACGCGGCCGGCCGAGGTGTGCGGCTGGTACAGATAGCCTTCCTCTTCGAGGTCGGCCATCACGTTGCGCACCGTGGCCGGTGAGAGCGGCTCGGCCTGTCGACGTGCCACGGCGCGGGAGCTGACCGGCTCGCCCGTTTCGATATAGGCACGCACCACGTGTGTCAGGATTTCGCGATTGCGCTGTTCGTCGAGAGCCGATCCTCGAGGCATGCGCATCTGGCTTGTCGGCGGCTTCTGCAGCCGTGCCGCTCGTGTGGACGTTCAGGAAACGAGAACGCTTCGCAAGCGTTCTCGCACCATGCACCTTCATTCTAGTCGTCGTTGGCAGCAGCGTCAACCAAGCCGGCGCACGCCTGTTTCTTGCCAGGCCCTACTCGCCGGAGGCCATTCGCCCGGCCGGTGGATCCGCCGGCGGGCGGGTACCTGCTACTCTTTCAGGGCACCGAAGCTGCCGGTGTCAATTTGCGCCCGCTGGAGCCGGTCGGAATAGTCCACGTAGATTGTCTTCCACTCCGAGTAGAAATCCAGCGCTGCGACAGAGGCTTCGCGGTGCCCGTTGCCGGTGTGCTTGATCCCGCCGAACGGCAAGTGCGTTTCCGCGCCGATGGTGGGTGCATTCACGTACACGATGCCGGTCTCCAGCGCACGCATCGCCCGGAAGGCCTTCTGCAGGTCGCGCGTGTAGATCGACGACGAAAGTCCGTACGGCACCCCGTTGGCCACTTCGATGGCATGGTCGAAGTTGTCCACCGGGATCACCGAAACCACCGGCCCGAAGATTTCCTCCTGACAGATTCGCATCTTCGGGTCGCAATCGGCAAAAATCGTCGGTTCGTGGAACCAGCCTTTGGCGTAGGCGCCGTGTTCCAGGCGATGCCCGCCGGCGACCAGGCGTGCCCCTTCGTTCTTGCCGATTTCGACATACTCCATCACGGTGCGGAGCTGCGATTCGTTCACGCACGGGCCCATCTCGGTGGTCGGGTCGAGGCCATCGCCCACCTTCAGCTTCTTGGCGCGTTCGACGAATTTCTCCAAGAACTCTTTGTACACCTTCTTGTGCACGCCGACACGGCTGGCGGCCGTGCAGCGCTGGCCCGTGGTGCCGAAGCCACCCCAGATGGCGCCGTCGACGGCCAGGTCGAGATTCGCGTCCTCCATCACCAGAATGATGTTCTTGCCGCCCATTTCCAGATGGCAATGCTTGAACTCGGGCGCGCAGGCTTCGCTGACCTTGCGTCCGACTTCGGTTGAGCCGGTGAAACTGATCAGCTGGACATCCTTGTGCGTCATCAAGGGCGTTCCCACCTGGCTGCCCGAGCCAGTCACCAGGTTGACGACTCCGCGCGGCACGCCGGCTTCCTGGAGAATCTGCACCAGGTGATAGGCCGAAAGTGGCGTGTCCGTAGCGGGCTTGAACACCACCGTGTTGCCCAAGATCAGTGCCGGCATGATCTTCCAGGAAGGAATGGCCATCGGAAAATTCCACGGCGTGATCAACCCGCAGACCCCGACCGGTTCGCGCACGGTCATGCAGAATTTGTTGGGCAGCTCGGAAGGAGTGGTCTGGCCAAACTGCCGGCGGCCTTCACCCGCCATGTAATAGGTCATGTCGATGGCTTCCTGGACGTCCCCACGGGTCTCAGCCAAGATTTTGCCCATCTCGCGGGTCATGTCGCGCGCCAGCTCTTCCTTGCGGCGCACCAGCAGCTCGGCGGCCCGGAACAGGATTTCGGCGCGCTTCGGTGCCGGCACTTGGCGCCAGCTTTTCAGGGCTTCGCGCGCGGCTTCCACGGCCAGGTCCACATCTTCCGGTGTACCGGCGGGAAACAACCCGATCAGTTCATTGTGGTTGGCCGGGTTGCGGTTCTCAAACGCTCGACCGCTCCGCGACTCTACCCATTCTCCGTTGATGAAATTCTTGAAAACTTTCGGAACCACTGCAGTCGCCATAGCTCCTCCTTCTCTTGTCGGTGCGCGGACTGAACAAGATCGCAATCGCTGCGGACAATGCTTCGGTGCGGCTGTTCACTCTAGCAGGTTCCCGGGCGGCAGTTCCAGAGCCGGCGTCAGTCCGGCGTACCGCTTTTCTTTTCGCTCGATGCGGCAGTCTCGCCAGGGGACCGGGGTGGGGCCAGGCCCGCAATTTCCGAGCCAAGACCGAGCTTTTGCAGGCTGAGCGCATCAAGCTTGCCGGTGGGTTTCAGGCCGTGGGCCTGCTGGAATTTCAGCAAGGCTTCCTTGCTGTAGTCATCCCACGTGCCGGTGATCGTTCGCTGGTAGAAGCCTGCACGTGCAAGCGCCGCCTGGATTTCTTTGATGCGTTCGGGCGTCGGCACAGTCTGCCCGCGCTTACGCAGATGCCGCCGCTGGCGCTTCGTTTCGGCGGCCTTCCGGGCCGCAGACTCCCAGAGCAAACCCGGTTCGGCCGCCGTTGCCCCCGCGGCCGTCAAGGAGGTGGGCTGCGCCAGAGGCCACACGACCAGGCCTAGCAGCACGCGACACACACAGCGCCCCACGCGTGCCCACCGGCCACGGCCAGAAGTTTCGTTGGATCCTGCTGCACGCATCAGTCGGAGGTCGGCACACGTCCCGACAGGTAGACAGTCAGTACTCGATTCTGCGTCCTGCGGAGCACCTTGAACAGCACCTCGTCTCCCGGCTGGATGGCGGCGGTGATGCGCTGGAAGTCAGCCAGGCTGCGGACCGGCTGTTTCTGCATTTCGACGATCACATCCCCGCGGAAGAAACCGACGTCCTCAGCAAAGCTGGCCGGTTCCACCTGTGTGACGATCACGCCGCCGGGCATGTTCAGCCCACGTTGCTCGGCCAACTGCGGTGTGAGTTCCTCGACGCGGAGCCCGAACTTCGCCGGTCCCATGCGTCCGGAGCGGGAGTCCTCACGGCCGGTCGTCTCCGGATAGATTTCGCCGCGATCGCCCACTTTCATCTTCACCGTGTGGCTGCGGCCATCGCGGACATAGGTGATGGAGACTTCTTCACCGATCGGTGTGCGGGTGATCGGATCCACTAGATCCGAGCCGGTGCGCACCGGCCGTCCGTTGACGTGCGTGATCACATCGCCTGGTTTCAGTCCGGCTTTGTCCGCCGGGCTGCCGGCGACCACGTCTTCAATGATCATGCCGTATTCGGCGCCCAGTTGTTTCAGTGTGATCGGATTGCGGCTGTTCGTTTCATTGAAGGAGACACCGATCGAGCCGCGCATCACGCGTCCATGTTTGATGATTTCGTTGTAGACGTAGCGTGCGGTATTCGAAGGCAGCGCGAACCCCACGCCTTCGAACCCGCGGCCGAACCGGCTGGTCATGATCGCGGTGTTGATGCCGATCACTTCGCCGGCCATGTTCACCAGCGGGCCGCCGGAGTTCCCCGGGTTGATGGCGGCATCGGTCTGGATGAATCGCTGGAACTGCTGCGTGCCCGGCACACTGCTCCGGTCTTTCGCACTGACAATACCGGCGGTCACCGTTGCCTCTAGGCCAAAGGGACTGCCGAACGCCAGCACCCAGTCGCCCACCTGGACCGCGTCGGAATCGCCGAGTTGTGCGGTGGGCAGTGTCCGGTTGGTTTCGATCTTGATCACCGCCAGGTCGGTTTCATTGTCCGTGCCGACAATCTTGGCCGTGTACTGGTTGGGATCACCCAGAATCTGTACCTGGATGCGGGTGGCTTGGTCCACGACATGCTTGTTGGTCAGGACATAACCCTGCGGGTCTACGATCACGCCCGAACCAAGACTGCGTTCGGCCGTTGGCCCATCGTCCGGCAGGCCGAAGAAGCGGTTGAACGGGAACGGAAGGTCCTCGAAGCCTTCGGGCAGGCCGCGGCGCGAGCGTTGCTCGATGACCTGCGTTGTGTTGATGTTCACGACGGCCGGCTCCAGCCGTTTCGCGATGGCAGCAAAGGTCGACGAGAGCTGCACCGGGTTCGGCACGGTCAACGGGGCCGGACCGTTCCCGAAGCCTTGCTGGCCGGTGGCCCCTACCCGGTCGGAAATAATTGTGCCAAGCAAAATTCCCACTCCCAGCGTCGCCGTCACCAGCAAGCTGGCCAGCAACTTGCGATGGCGCGCCCAGTTCAGCAATTCACGAACCTGTTGGCCCATTGTTCGACTCCCTGTTCCCTGCTGCCGCAGTTTTTTCATTGTCCATATTACACCACGGCCAGGGTTTCCACTAGGTTGGACGGGCGCTGGATGCCTTTGTAAGCACAGCGCCCCACATTGCATCAGACGCGGTCTGCTCCCACCAAGTTGTCAGATTAGCTCTCAGGCGGCCAATCCGGTTGGCGGAACTGCCCGCCGCTGCTAGAATCGTTTCGCGAACCATGTCCAAGCAAACGATGTACGAAAAAATCTGGAACGCCCACCTGGTCCACCAAGAGGATGGCAAGCCGGCGCTGATCTACATTGATCGACACCTGATTCACGAGGGGACTTCGCCCCAGGCCTTTGCCGGGTTGCGGGCGGCCGGGCGCAGGGTGCGCCGTCCCGACCTGACCTTTGCCGTGATGGATCACTCGGTCTCCACCAAGGATCGTACCCTGCCCGTGCTGGACGACAACGCCCGCGCCCAGTTCGAAGCCCTTTGGCGCAACTGCCGGGAAACAGGCGTGCGCCTGTTCGACATGCACAGTCGGCATCAGGGTATCGTGCACATCATCGGGCCGGAGCTCGGCCTGACGCAACCCGGCTTGACCATCGTCTGCGGCGACAGTCACACCTCGACCCATGGCGCCTTCGGTGCCCTCGCGTTCGGTATCGGAACCAGCGAGATCGAACACGTGCTGGCCACGCAGACCCTGCCCCAATTCAAATCGAAAACCATGCTCATCCGCGTCACCGGCCGGCGCCCGCCCGGTGTGACCGCCAAAGACATCATCCTGGCGATCATTGGCAAGATCGGGGTCGCCGGCGGCACTGGCCACGTCATCGAGTACGCCGGCGAAGGCGTCACCGCCCTCTCGATGGAAGGACGCATGACGGTGTGCAACATGAGCATCGAAGCCGGAGCGCGGGCCGGCATGATTGCACCCGACGACACAACGTTTGCCTGGATGGAGGGCCGCCCGTTCGTCCCACGCGGCAAGGATTTTCAGGTTGCTGTGGAGTCCTGGAAGACCCTGCCCAGCGATCCCGGTGCCCGCTACGATACCGTCGTCGAACTGGACATCAGCCAGCTGGCACCCCAAGTCACCTGGGGCACCACGCCGGGCATGGTGGCCGATGTCACCGGGGTGGTGCCGGACCCAGCTTCTTTTGCCGATCCGATCGAACGTCGCGCCGCGGAACGCGCACTCGAATACATGGCCCTGGCGCCGGGCACACCGATCACCAGCATACCGCTGGACCGCGTCTTCATTGGCTCCTGCACAAACTCGCGTTTGGAAGACCTGCGCATGGCCGCACAAGTGGTCGAAGGCCGGCGCGTTTCGCCCCGGATCAAGCAGGCGCTGGTGGTGCCCGGCTCGCGTTTGGTGAAAGCGCAGGCCGAAAAGGAAGGCCTGGATCGGATTTTTAAAGCGGCCGGTTTTGAGTGGCGCGATGCTGGCTGCTCGATGTGCATCGGGATGAACGATGACGTACTGCCCGCCGGCGAGCGCTGCGCGTCGACTTCGAACCGCAATTTCGAAGGGCGTCAGGGAAAAGGCGGCCGCACCCACCTGGTCAGTCCGATTATGGCGGCGGCCGCGGCCATCGCGGGCCACTTCGTGGACATTCGAGGCTGGGGCGTCGGCCTGGTCGAGTAACAGATCGCGTGCCGACAACTCCGCGGGAGGTAAGCGTCGAAATGCAACCATTTCGCAGACACACAGGACTGGTCGCACCGCTGGACCGCGTCAACGTCGACACCGACCAAATGATCCCCAAGCAGTTCTGCAAACTGCTTACGCGCGAGGGCTACGGCAAATTCCTCTTCTATGACTGGCGCTACCTGCCTGGCGAACGCCCCAACCCTGCCTTCGAGCTGAACCAGCCACGCTACCAGGGGGCTTCCATTCTGCTGACGCGGGCGAATTTTGGCTGTGGCTCGAGCCGCGAGCATGCGCCGTGGGGCGTGGCCGATTACGGATTCCGCGTGCTGATCGCGCCCAGCTTTGCCGACATTTTCTACAACAATTGCTTCAAGAACGGTCTGCTGCCGATCACCCTGCCGGACGAACAGGTGGACGAGCTGTTCCGTCGCACGTACGCGCACCCAGGCTATCAGCTCACCGTGGACCTGGAAGCGCAGACCCTCAGCGATGATTTTGACCTGACCCTCACCTTCCCGATCGACCCGTTTCGAAAATACTGCCTGCTGAATGGTCTGGACGACATCGGACTCACTCTGCAGCACGAAGACAAAATCCGCGCCTTCGAAGAAAAGCACCAGGTCACGCCGGTGCAGTACGACGACGTGGATATGTGGTCGCCGGAACGGGCTGCCGATTAGCGCACAAACGTTGCCGTTAAACACGGCCTCCGCGCACAGCGCCAACCACCGGGGCCTCCCGATGGAACACACCGGGAACGTTCATCTCCCCACGATCGCGCTTTCAGGTACGCCTGGTCACGTGAACGAAGCGTGGCTTCGCTTCAGGCGTATTTCGCCGGCTGCCTCTGCGGATTCTCCTGGCGCAGGTTTCCGCCTGTGCGTTCCGACACGCGTTCCCGCCGCGGTGCAACGCCCGGTGGATGCCGACCGACGCAGTGCAGTTAACGCGGCGCGGCGCGGCGGCGAAGCTCCTCGGCCATTTCTCGGATTTCCGTCAGGTCGCGAACCATCTCGCTCCAGCCGTACCAGAGCGCGTAGTCCGGGTTAGCGTGAAACGCGCCCTGGAATGCGCGCATCCGGTGTTTCAGGTGCATTTCGAACAGGCGCTGTTCAATCACCGTTGGCGCGTCGTGGAAAGTGAGCAGATCGGGAAACGGGTAAGCGTAGCTTTCCGGCTTTTTCAGAATGCCGTCCTGGTAGAGCCCGGCAACGAGGCGAATGGCTTCCGCCAGCAGCCGGTCGGTTTCGCGAATCATCTGATCGGCTTTTTCCAGCTCGGCTTTCGCGAAATTCTTGGAGTGGCACTGGTTGCAGGTGGCCAGCATCTTGTCGCGTTCCTTCTGCCAGTCTTCCTGCGTCAGCCGGGCAACGTCAGCCTGCTTGACGATTTCGAGCCGCGGCGTGGGGTTGCCTTCGGGGTCGAGCACGCCGAGCGCCTGCAGAATCGTGGCGCGGTCGGTGGCCCACTGCTTGTCTTCGGGCATCGGCAGCCGCACGGCCAGGAAGCCCCACGCGGTGCGCACGGCGTGGTTGCCCTGCTGCATATGACAGGTCTGGCACTTGGGGGCAGCCACCTGCTGCGGCAGCGCGCCCGCCTGCTTGAGCAGGAAGCGCACGCCATGCTTGGACGAGGAATACATCTCCCACTGCGGCAACCGGGTGCTGGAGCCTTCGGATGAAGACAGCTTCACCTCCGGTATCCTCTACACCGCCATCAACAGGAAAAAATCCGTCACCCAGCCGCTGCCAGGGAAGCTTGAAAACCTGATTTCCCCCGTCATAACAACCCTTTCCGAAAAACACTGAAATCAAGGAGGTCAAAATCGTGAATAAAAGACTGGTTATAAAGACTGCGCTCATATGTACAGGTATCTTCATCATCCTGGCTTCGCTGGCTGTGTTTATATTCAATGCAAAATATGACCTTGATACTGAAAAACGTGTTAATGTAATTGTAGCTGCAAAGGATATCGCAGCCGGAGAAGTCATTGCCGAATCCATGGTTGCATACCGCACTATAAAGGAATCGGCCTATTCCTCCCGCATGGTAACACAGCAGAAACTGTGTATCGGCGCCAAATCATCAGTACCCATAAAAAGCGGTGATTACATTTTTTTATACAATATATTATCTCCTGAAGACTGGCGCAGCAGTGATGCACGCACCATCGTCCTGCCCATGACCATTGATGAAAGACTCGCTAACCTCATAAGAAAAGGCTCTATCATAAACATCAAGGTGCTGCCTGCAGAAATGAAAACCCTTCCCAGGCTGGTGCTTTCGAAAATAACAGTATCGGATGTGCTGGATGAGAACGGCCTATCCCTGGGCGATGCACTCGGGAGCAAGAAGGCATATGCCGTTGTAGTACTCAAT
>JAIMBE010000056.1 GCA_023511565.1 Bacillota bacterium | reverse complement strand
CATGTAACCGGCATGCGGCACAACACAGGCCATCGCCGCGCGCTTCGCCTGGCCTGCGCTGCCTTCCAGCAAGGAAGACACCTGCCGATGCAACTCGTGCGGGTCACGGGGATAGAATCGTCCGGCAACCGCGGGTTGGCGTACCACGGTTCCCCTCCTGGCGCGGCCTGGGTCTGACGCGTGCACGCCTCGTTTCCTGTCCCGGGCGTTCCGCCGGGCGCGGCAGGGTACAGAGGGCGACGCGAGGCGCTTGTTCAACGCCCCGCAGAGGGTTGGCCTTTGATCGCGAGGGCGACGTCACGACCAGCTTCATGCCGGATCTGAACCCGGTCACCAAACTGGAACCCGCCCTTGGTGTGCAGGGCTTCCATCTTCTTCTTGAGCGCCGGGGCATAGGTGAAGGTGCGAACGATGCGCGGATTTTCCCGGCTGCGCACCACGATGCGCTGTGCATCGAAGTGGATGACTTCGCCCCGGAACGTTTCGGTCTTGCGCGGCGCGTCTCGCGGGATGCGGGTTGGCTCAGGCGTTTGCGACCGGGCCGCCGCCACCCCGGCCGCAGACACCACCACAAGCAACAACCAGCCCATCCTAGTGCGCATCGTCATCCAGGGCAATCTTCAGCGACTTTAGGAAGCGGATGTCCTGCGGCGTCAGCTCAATCCGGGACGACTCCGGATCAGCTTCGCCACGCTCGGCGTCGTCGATACGAATGTGCAGGGCTTCGAGGAAGCGACGATCCTGCGGGGTGATCTGTGTCGGGATGGGTTCGCGCCGGGCCAGGCCGATGGTCGCATCGAGCTTGATGACAATCTCATAGCCGGCCGCGCGCACCCGGGCGATCGCCTCCCCGATGCGCTCGGATTCTGAAACGCTTTCGTTGATGGCATGGCCCAGGTCTTTGAGCAACCGCTTCAGCTCATTGTTGAGTTGCAAAATCGCCCTCCTCCACACCCTAGACTTCCATTCTAAGTGGCCGGCCGGCACTGCACAAGCCCGAAATCGCCGCCGACCGCGTATGTCGCAGCAGCTGCACGCCCTGCGCACAACTGTACTACAATCCTGCCGTGTGGACACGGCTCGCTACGGTGCTGCTGGTTGTCGCCACCGGCCTGGGACAGGCCCTGTGGCGCGCCACGCGGCAGCTTTTCCACGAACTCACTGGTGCGCTGTTTGCCCTGCTGGCAGGGATGGGAACGGCTTCCACCTGGCGCCTCTGGCAGGCCGAGGCGGAGTCTTGGCGCATCGGAGTAGCGGCTGGCTTTGCCGCCACTATGGCCGCCTTTGCGGTCCTTTCCTTCCTGCGTGCGCGGCGCGTACGATAGAGCCAGGCGGCAGGCGGGGCTGAGTCCCTATGACGAAAGAAGAATCCAAGCCGGAAAGCTGGACAGAGCGCAAGGAGCGCTTCGCCACCCTGTCGGGTATTCCCTGGCCGGTGGTCTATTCCGCTACAGACCTGGCCAACTGGGAATATGAGACGCAACTCGGCTACCCGGGTGAATACCCCTTCACCCGCGGCGTCTATCCCACGATGTACCGCGGCCGTTTGTGGACGATGCGACAGTACGCCGGCTATGGCACCGCCGTGGAATCGAACCGGCGCTTCCGCTATCTGCTTGCCCGCGGGCAGACCGGTCTCTCGGTGGCCTTCGACCTGCCCACGCAGATCGGGCTCGATTCCGACCATCCCCTTGCGGCCGGTGAAGTCGGCAAGGTCGGCGTGGCGATCGATTCACTCGAGGACATGGAGGTTCTGCTGGCTGGCATCCCGCTCGACCGTGTCTCCACTTCGATGACCATCAACGCCACCGCAGCCATTCTGCTGGCCATGTACGTGGCGGTGGCGAAACGGCAGGGAGCGGATCTGAAGCGGCTTTCCGGCACCGTGCAGAACGACATCCTGAAGGAGTACATCGCGCGTGGAACGTACATCTTTCCGGTGCGGCCAGCGATGCGCATCGTGACGAACATCTTTGCGTGGTGCCGGACTGAGCTGCCCAACTGGAACACCATCTCCATCTCGGGCTACCACATCCGCGAAGCGGGCTCCACGGCAGTGCAAGAAGTGGCCTTCACGCTGGCGGACGCCATCGCCTATGTGGAAGCGGCGATCGAAGCCGGGCTGGCCGTGGACGAGTTTGCGCCGCAGCTTTCGTTCTTTTTCAACGCGCACAACGATCTGCTGGAGGAAATCGCCAAGTTCCGCGCCGCGCGCCGCCTGTGGGCGCGTCTGATGCGGGAACGCTTCGGTGCACAGAACGCGGATTCGATGCGCCTGCGTTTCCACGCGCAGACCGCCGGCAGCGCGCTCACTGCACAGCAGCCGGAGAACAACATCGTCCGCGTCGCCCTCCAGGCGCTGGCGGCCGTGCTGGGTGGCTGCCAGTCGCTGCACTGCAATGCGCTGGACGAAGCCCTGGCGCTGCCCACCGAATCCGCCGCTTTGCTGGCCCTGCGCACCCAGCAGATCCTGGCGCATGAGAGCGGCGTAGCGAATACGATCGATCCTGTGGCCGGCGCCTACGCCATCGAAAAACTGACCGATGAAATCGAAGCCCAGGCGCGCGAGTACCTGGCGCGAATTGACGCCCTGGGCGGCATGCTCCGCGCCATCGAAACCGGCTATGTGCAGGCGGAAATTCAGAAGGCGGCCTACGCGTACCAGCAGAAAATCGAAAGCGGCGAACAGATTGTGGTGGGGGTAAATCAGTTCCGCAGCGAACAGGAAAAACCCATCGAGATCCTGCGCGTTGACCCGGAAATCGAGCGCGCCCAGGTGGAACGCCTGCGCGCGCTGCGTGCGCGGCGCAACGAAGCGAACGTGCGCGCCGCACTCGCCGAAGTGGAGCGGTGCGCCGCCGGCACAGACAACCTGATGCCGGCCATTCTGGCCGCGGTCGAGGCCTACGCCACCGTCGGCGAAATCAGTGACGCGCTGCGCCGCGTCTTCGGCGAATATCAGGAAACCGTCGTGATGTGACCGGAACATTTCTGCCGGACTTCGTCTGCACGAGCGGAGCCGACGCGTTCGCCGAACGCCAGAACCCCATGGACAGGCCCGCCCGCCACCCCACACCACCGCGGGAAACGCACACCGTCGGCCTGCGCTGGCCGCGCGTGCGCACCGAACCGCAAGCCGCCGCGTTCATCCGTGCCGCCGGCTACTGTCTGTTGTTCCCCGTTCGTCGGCTGCCGTTGCCGTCGCTCTACTGGGCGGTCGCCCGGCGGCCCATCCAGCTCGGCCCCGAATGGGATGCCGCGTGTGAAAAAATCTGGCGCTGGAAAGACGAGCTGCCGCTGCGCCGCCGCGCCTTTTATGCAAAAGTGTTTCGCGGCCGCGGCACGTTCATCGCGCCCGAAATGCTGCCGCACTTCCTGGCACTGCAGCAGCCCCCGTTCTGCCTGCAAGACCCGGAACCGCTCTACGCCGCCGGCGTGCTCAGCGCCCCGGCCGCGGCCATCTGGAAGACGCTGCAGCGGGAAGGGCCGCTGGCCACCGTCGCACTGCGCCACGCCTGCGGAATGATTTCTCCGTCAGACAACCGGCGATTTCAGCGCGCCATGCTCGAGCTGCAGTCGAAGCTGGTGTTGACCCATTTCGGCGCCGAGCCGGAAACCGCCGCCTGGCCGTCGAATCGGTTCGAGCTGACGGCCCGTGCCTTCCCTCGTCAGGTCGCAGCGGCGGAAAACTGCTCTCCCGCGGAAGCGCGCGCGGCGATTCTCCGCCGCTCTCTGGTTTGGCGGAGTCGGGCTGCGCCGGCGGAACTGGGTCGTCTGTTCGGCTGGAGCCGGGAGGAAACCCTCGCGGCATGGACGGAAGCCATCGGCCGTGGGCCTGCTAGAATGTGAGCCGCATGCAGCAGAGTGCACCGGGGATGCGACTGATTCTGGCATCGGCTTCGCCGCGGCGCGCAGAGATTCTGCGCAATGCCGCCATCGCCTTTGAGGTTGTGCCCGCCACGGTGGACGAATCCCAGCGCATCGGAGAAACGCCCGAAACCCACGTGCGTCGACTGGCGATAGCCAAGGTGCGCGCCGTCGCTGCCGGTGTGGTTCCGCCGGCCCTCGTGCTCGGTGCCGACACCGCAGTGCTGGTGGACACGCTCATGCTGGCTAAACCCGCATCGGCCGAGGACGCCCGACGAATGCTGCGCCTGCTGCGCGGCCGCACCCACGAGGTGCTGACCGGCGTCGCCCTGCTGCGGCTGCCGGAAGGGGAACTGCTCGTCGAGCACGAGCGCACGCGGGTGACGTTCGCCGCCCTGAGCGATACCGAGGTAGACGACTACATCGCCTCCGGAGAACCGTTTGACAAGGCCGGCGGGTACGCGATTCAGGGACGCGCCGGACGCTTCATTCCGCGCATCGAAGGTTGCTACTTCAATGTCGTGGGACTGCCGCTGGCGCGCGTCTATCGCATGCTTTGCGAGCTGGGCTGGGAAACATAACGTGCTCCCCAGCAAGACCGCGCACCCAAGGACATTGGGGGAGATTGGTTCCGTTCCGCGCTGGCGAGTTACTTCTTCTCTTCTGCGGGTTTCTCGCTGGCAGGCTTTTCACCGCGCACGGATTCTTTGAAACTCCGGATGCCCTCGCCGAGTCCACGTGCAATTTCAGGAATCTTGCGGCCGCCGAAAATCACCAGCAGAATGGCCAGGATCAGCAACAGTTCCGTCGGGCCGATTTTCCCCATGGGGGTGCCTCCTGGCAACGATTCTAGGCTGCTGGGAAGGTCACGTCAATGTATCCGTTCCGCTGCAACCGGTTCCCTGCGCGAAAGCCGGTCATAGGATCACACGATGCGTCGGTGTGCGACGCGTCAGGCCCGTGCGGTCCAGATATTCCAGCAATGGGATGGCGTACTTGCGGGAAACGCCCGTCAACTCTTTGAACGCGGGTACCGGCAACTGTTCTCCGTTCTTCGCCTTGTAGTCGGCCAGCAGGGCCCGGAGCCGGGCGATGGCTTCCCGGTGGAAAATCAGTTCCTCGCTGACTTTCACCAAAACCTGCTCGCGCAGCAGGATTTGGAGGATCTTCTGCGCCCGTTTCGGTTCGACGGGGAGCCGGCCGAGCACCTCCGTCACCGCAGGAACCGTCAACCCGGCGCGGGCGAAGGCACGCTCGATCTGTTCCTTGGCCTGCGCTTCTTCAGTGGAAAGCGTCACTTCGTGGCCGGCCCGGGCCACGAGATCGCCAGCGACGGTCAGCTCGCCGCGTCGGCACAGCATCTCCAGCGCCGCGCGGAACACCTCGGTTCGCAGGGAAGCTGCGGCCCGGCTGCGCAGGTCTTCGCGGGGGATCCCGGGCAACAGCGGATTCTGCCGGTGAAACTGCTCCACGGTCGCGAGCAGCCGCCGCAGCAGAGCGGCAAACGCATCGGCAAGCAGAACCACTCCGTCTTCCCCAGCGGCGCCGGCGAACATGTGTAGCCCGGCCGCCCGTTCGAGCGCGGCCGCCACCTGTCGGACTTCGCGTTCAAGCCAGCCGGTTCGTGCAATCAGCTCCGGCACGGTCAGCCCTTCCGGGTGCTGGCGAAGAATGGCGGCCAGAATCTGTTCGCGGTCGCCGCGCTCCAGCGTCTGCAGGAACTCCAGCACCTGCGGCAGCTCCCGCTGCCGATGGCGCGGCGCCAGCGCATCCAGCACCACGCCCCCGCCGATGGTCACGACGGGCGAAAACTGTCGCAGGATGAAGCGGTCGCCGGGCAGCACGAGCACCGGCGCCTGCAGCCGCAACTGCGCCAGCGCAGAGGCCCCCGGGGCGAGCTGGGGCTCCTCGAGAAGAACGACTTCGGCTACGGTCTCCGCGGTTCCCTGGTGAAAATGCACCAGCGCGCGGTTCTTCAGCGGTCGCGCGGACTCCAGCAACCGAACGCGAACGTCCAGCCGGTCGGTGGGGCGGAATCGGCCCGGTGCGGCCAGCACCATACCGCGCTGGACCTCGTTCAGCTCGACGCCGGCCAGATTCAGTGCGGTGCGCTGTCCGGCGATGGCCCGTTCCACCTTCCGTCCCGCGGACTGCACCCCCCGGATGCGCACGCGGCGCTGCGACGGGAACAGTTCGACTTCCTCTTCGGCTTGCACGCTTCCCGAAAGCAGCGTGCCGGTGACCACCGTGCCGAAGCCTTTCTGGGCAAAAGCCCGGTCAATCGGAAGGCGAAAGTGCTGTGTCGGATCTTTGGCGGGCACCTGACGAGCCAGCTGCAGCAACGCCTGTTTCAGCCTGTCGAGCCCCACGCCGGTCTTCGCGCTGGTGGCCAGAATCGGCGTACCTTCCAGAAAGCTGCCCCGCACGAAGTCTTCGACTTCCAACCGCACCAGATCCAGGCCGTCAGCATCGACCAAGTCCGCTTTGGTGATGACCACCAGCCCGCGCGGTATGTTCAGAAGCCGACAGATGTCGAAGTGTTCGCGCGTCTGCGGTTTGATCGATTCGTCGGCCGCCACCACCAGCAGAACGAGATCGATCCCGCCCACACCGGCCAGCATGTTTTTGACAAAGCGCTCATGGCCGGGCACATCGACGAATCCCAGGCGCACCTCTTCGAGGTCGAGGAAGGCAAACCCGAGGTCAATCGTGATTCCGCGCCGCTTCTCTTCGGCCAGCCGGTCCGGGTCGGTGCCGGTCAAGGCTTCGACCAGTTTCGATTTGCCGTGGTCAATATGACCTGCTGTGCCCACGATAACGTACTTCATGGTGGAATCGGTGTCGCGCGTGCCCTGCAGTCTGCAGCGAGGATGCTACTGGAGGGATTCGAGAAGGTCAAATGCGCCCGGTCAATGCAGCCTTCAGTTCGGCGACAATGGCCTCTGTGGCAGCCAGGGGGTCACGTGCCCGGGTGATCGGACGTCCAATCACCAAATAGTCCGCACCGGCGCGTAGGGCTGCGGCTGGCGTAGCGATGCGCTGCTGGTCGGCGCGCGCGGCCCCAGCGGGACGGATGCCGGGCACAACCGTCAGAAACCTTTTTCCACAAACTTTCCGAATCCGAGCTAATTCACGTGCCGAGCAAACCACTCCGTCCAGTCCCGCCCGCTGGGCCAGCCGCGCCAGGGCCACAGCGCGGCGCTGGGGCGGGCCAACGATCCCGCAGCGACGCAGCGAATCGGCATCGTGGCTGGTCAGTACCGTGACGGCTACCAACTTTGGCCGGTGGCGGCTCCGCTTCAGCCCAGCCCGCGCAGCCCGCATCATGGCCAGGCCACCCAGAGCATGGACGTTCAACAGGCGAACGCCCGGTAGCCGGCCGGCCGCGGCAACCGCTCCGGCCACGGTGGTGGGAATATCGTGGAACTTGAGATCGAGGAAAATCTTCCAACCCATCTCGGCGAGCTGCCGCACCACCGCCGGGCCGGCGGCGGTAAACAGCTCGCTGCCCACTTTGACCATGCCGATCCGCCCGGCCAGCCGTCTGGCCAAGTCGAGTGCCGGGGCTGGCGCGGGGAAGTCTAAGGCGACGATCAGTCGGCGATGGGCTGCGGCTTCCAACGGCGTGTGGGCACCTTCAGCAGTTCGATTCGCACCCGGGCCAGGCCCTGTTCCTCAAACCCCAGCGAACGGGCGACTTCGTAGGATACGTCAATCTCGCGACCTTCCACGTAGGGGCCGCGGTCGTTGATTCGGACCAGCCGGCTTTGGCCCGTCTCCGGGTTCACCAGGCGGACAATCGAACCAAGTGGCAGTTGGAGATGGGCAGCCGTGGCCTCATACATATCGTAGATCTCACCATTTGCTGTCAGACGGCCATGGAAACCGGGACCGTACCAGCTTGCCGTGCCATCCCAAACGCTAAGTGGTTCAATCGGCTGGCGGTTGGAGATGGCTGCAGGGGCCCTGGCCTCCGGTACAGCCAGTACCAAGCTCGCGATGAGCACGACCAAACTGATAACCAAGGATAGGAATTTGGATTGCATGGGATTGTTGGATTGGAGTAGATGTTTTGAGGACATCCAAATTCTATTCCAGATAACGGCTTTAGTCAACACTTTTCGGTAAGAGCGATCCTCGTAAATCTCTGATTCTATTGATGCTTCTTCTAAAGCAGAGGTTTTCCAACCCTTTGACGAGCTGAACGGAGGCCCGAGGATCTACAAAGTGGGCCGTGCCCACTTGTACGGCATGGGCTCCGACAAGCAGGTATTCAACGACATCCTCCGGCTTCTGAATGCCTCCTACCCCCAAGACAGGCACCCTGACCGCTTGGGCAACTTGGTAGACTAGCCTAAGATTCAGTGGCTTAATGGCTGGTCCAGAAAGGCCGCCGGTCAGGCGTGCCAGCCGAGACCGGCGGGTTTCGATGTCCACAGCCATCCCCACCCAAGTGTTGGCCACGGTGAGGGCATCAGCGCCAGCCTGTTCAGCCGCCCGGGCGATTACGGTGATATCGGTGACGTTGGGAGAAAGTTTGACCCACAGGGGCCGGTGCACAGCGGCGCGCCGGGCAGCAGAGACCACTTCTCCAGTGGCCACAGGGTCGGTGCCATATTCAAGCCCGCCCCGGTTCGTATTCGGGCAGGAGATGTTCAGCTCATAGGCAGTCAAACCCTCGGCATCTTCGAGCACCCGGATCACCTCGACGTAGTCTTCGACCCGGTAACCGAACACATTGGCCACGACTGCCGTGGCGAATCCGTCTGCACCGACGTGCAGCAAACGGCACAGCTTGGGCAGTGTTTCTGCGACAAACGCGCGCACCCCGATGTTCTGAAGCCCGATGGCGTTCAGCATCCCGCCCGGGGTTTCGCACAGGCGCGGCGGCGGAGCGCCTTCCATCGGCTCGCGAGAAAGCCCCTTCACGACCAGGCCGCCCAGCCGGTTCAAATCCACCAGCTCGGCGAATTCGACGCCGTAGCCAAAGGTCCCGCTTGCAGCGATCACGGGATTGCGAAGAGAGACAGTGCCGACCGATACGCTGAGGTCAACCGCTTGCGGCGCATCCCGTCCCGCAGAGCGGGACCGGGCAGCCTGCCCTGCGTGCCGTCGGAAGATCACTGGCGGTGAGTCTACCACGTCAACCCGGCCCGGCGCACACAATGAAATCCACAACCGAGCGGCTCAGTCGGGGCGTGCGGCAGGACGTTTGTCAGGGTCGGAGGGCTTCCCGGAGGATGCGACCATCGCGGTCCGGAAAGCCGATGCCCAGCAGATGCGCCAGCGTGGGTGCAAGGTCAGCGGGTGAAGCCGCTTGCGCATAGCGGCCGGGCCGGACGCCCGCTCCCAACAAGAGGAGCGGGACGCGGGCATCGTAGTCATGGCTGGTGCCGTGGGTGGCGGCGTCTGCGGAAGCAATCCAGCCCGGCTGCGGAAGAACCATCAGGTCACCGCTGCGGCCGGGGAAATAACTGAGCGCAGCGGCACGCGCCAGGCGATCGTCCGAGGTGCGCAGCGCCTCCAGCTCATCGCTGCGGAAGACGCGCGCGACACCCGGTACCGCGCGCAGGGCGGCCAGCACAGCGGCCATGGCATCACGATCCTGCTGCAGTCGCGCGAACACGCCGGGATGGAAGTACAGATCGCTGTACCGGATGCGCGCAACGTAGTCGGCTTCGCCCCAGCGCTGATCGAGCACGCGCTCGACATTCTGCACCGCCTGGAGGCCCGACAACCGGCCGCCGTCGGCGTTTTGCTCGGGGACTTCGGAAACGCCGTGGTCGGCCGTGAGGGCGAGCACGTAGTGTTCGCGCCCCACGGTTCGATCCAGGTGCGCCAGCAGCTCGCCCAGACTGCGATCCAGGTGCAGGAGCACATCCTGGACTTCGTGGCTGCGCGGCCCGAACGAATGCCCCACCAGATCCAACACCGAAAAGCTGAGGCCCAGAAAATCCGGGGGATCGTGCTGACCAAGCTCCAGTGCATCCACTGCGGCGATGGCCAGGCGCACCAGGGCGTGATCCGCATACGGACTACGCGTCCAGCGCTCGAAAAATGGCCCACCCTGGCCCTCGCACTCGTTGCCGAGCGGATGCGGAAAGGTTGCGGACCAGCCGTACCGCGGCCGCTCGCCGGGCAGATCGTCTGCATATCGGTACTGCTCTGCGGGCCGCAGCCGCTGCCAACTTCGGCCACAATCGCTGGTGACGGGATGCCGCTGTAGAAGCGCCCGGAGAACTTCGCCCCGCTGGGCGGAACCGGCAGCCGAGCTGACCCAGACTCCCTTGCCCGTATCAAACCAGACGACCACATCCTCTGCGCGCCCGGCCAGCATCACCGCGCTGCGGGCCTTCAAGGAGAACGTCGCCACCCGCACATCCGGCCCGAGCGTTGTCCGCATGCGTTCGGCGAGCGTGGGCTGCTGAAGCCAGCGCGCGCTGTGGTCGCCGGCAACCGGGTGGCCGGAGCCCGTCGCGGCGGCCCCGGCGTCCTGCGTACAGTCCACATTGCGGCGCGATTGGCGATCCCACCATTCGTTGGAAATGATCCCGTGACGATCCGGAAATGTGCCGGTGGCAATCGTGGCGTGACCGGCACAGGTGACTGTGTTCATGTACGGGTAGGCGGCTTCGGTGAACCACGCACCCTGCTGGAGCAGCCGGCGCAGGCCCGCACTCCACTGCGGACCGTATTCGGTCAGGTAGCTCGAGCGCATTTGGTCGACAACGACCAGGACCACCAGACGCGGGCGGGCCGACGGCGGTGGGTGGGCCGCTGCCGCCAGCAGGGCGATCGCAACCAGCAGCAAAGCACCGAGAGACCCTCGTGTAGGCATCGAATTGCGCTCCCGAAGCAACGCCGGCAAGCCCACGGCAGCTGGGTGGGCACCGCAGGCGTGCTAGAACCGCAGCCGGTATGATACGATTCTGCGCCGCGGATCGGAAGCCGAAACCGCAGAGCGGGGGCAACACACCCAATGCGGGTCGTTGAAAAATCACAGTTGATGTCGGCTGCGGAGATCGACCGGACGATCCACCGGCTGGCCCACGAGATCGTCGAGAAAAGCGGCGGAGCGGCCAACATCGCACTGATTGGCATCCGGCGGCGCGGCGTTCCGCTGGCCCAGCGACTGGCGCAGGCCATCAAGAGCTTCGAGGGCACCGACGTGCCGGTGGGTACGCTCGACATCACCCTGTATCGCGACGATCTGTCGCTCGTCGCGCCGCAACCGGTCGTGCAGGCCAGCGAAATCCCGTTTGACGTCAACGGCAAAGACCTGATTCTGGTGGACGATGTGCTCTACACCGGACGCACAGTTCGCGCTGCGATGAACGGATTGTTCGATCTGGGCCGGCCCAAACGCATCCGGCTCTGCGTGCTGATTGACCGCGGTCACCGCGAGCTGCCCATCGAGGCCACCTTCGTGGGTCGCTACGTGCAGACCAGTGAAACCGAAATCATCGAAGTCCGGCTCAACGAGGTGGATCAACAAGAGCGCGTCATGCTGGTCGAGCGCGTTGCCTAGCCGCCCCGGCAACCCCCGGCCACTCGTGCGGCACCTGCTGGAGCCGGTCGATCGAGAATTGCCGTGCCGGAACGCATCCGCCACCTGCTGGACATCGAATCGCTCAACACCGAGCAGATCACCGCGCTGCTCGATCAGTCCAAGCCGTTTCAAGAAATCCAGCGCATGCCGTTGAAAAAATTGGCCACCCTGCGCGGCAAGAGCGTGGCGATTGCCTTCTTTGAGCCCTCCACGCGCACGCGGATCAGTTTCGCGACCGCCGCCGCCCGACTGGGCGCGGACTCGATGCAGTTGCAGGCCGAAACCTCGAGTCTGAAAAAGGGGGAATCGCTGCTCGACACGGTCTACACGCTGGAAGCGATGAAGCCCGACTGCATCGTCATCCGCCACAGCGCCTCCGGCGCACCCCACTTTGTGGCCGAACGCCTGCCCGTGCCGGTGATCAACGCCGGAGACGGAACTCACGAACACCCGACCCAGGCGCTGCTCGATGCGCTTACCATCCGCGACCGCAAAGGTCGGCTGGAGGGCCTCCACGTCACCATCCTGGGCGATGTTCTGCACAGCCGTGTGGCCCGCTCGAACATCCACCTGCTGGCAAAATTCGGCGCGCACATCCGCCTGTGCGGGCCGCCGATGTGGGTGCCGCGCGAGCTAGAATGCCTGGCCCCGAACCTGACCCGGGTGCCGCGCCTCGAGCAGGCCCTGGAAGATGCCGACGTAGTGATCGTGCTGCGGGTGCAACTTGAGCGCATCCACGGGCCCGCTCTGCCGCTCGAAGAATACATCCTGCAATACCAGCTTACCGAAGCCCGCCTGCGCCGGGCGCGGCCCGACGCCATCGTTCTGCACCCGGGCCCGATGAATCGCGGCATCGAAATCGAGCCGGCCGTCGCCGACGGTCCGCAGTCCTGCGTGCGCGAACAGGTGACCAATGGGCTGGCCGTGCGCATGCATCTGCTCTACCTGCTGATCGGCGGCGCACCAATTGACTCTCCGGGGGCTGTGCATGCTGCTGATTAAAAACGGACGGGTGGTGGACCCGGCGTCCGGCACAGATGCCCTGCTCGACGTCCTGCTCGTCGAGGATCGCATCGAACGGGTTGGCCCGGCGCTCACGGCTCCCCAAGCCGATCTGTTCGACGCCACTGGACTGGTGGTGGCCCCGGGATTCATTGATCTCCACTGCCATCTGCGGGAGCCGGGCGGTGAATCCTCGGAAACGATCGAAACCGGAACCCGGGCCGCCGCGCGCGGGGGATTCACTGCGGTCTGCCCGATGCCCAACACGAACCCGGTGAACGACAACGCTGCGGTGACGCGCTTTCTGCTGGACCGCGCGGCGTCCGTGGCGAGCGTTCGCGTCTGGCCCATTGGAGCCGTCTCGAAAAACAGCAGCGGGGAAACCCTGGCCGAAATCGCCGCCATGCAGCAGGCCGGCATTGTGGCCATCAGCGACGATGGCAAGCCTGTGGCCACGGCCCGGCTGTTGCGGCAGGCGATGGAGTACTGCTTCCCGCTCGGCCTACCCGTGATCGACCACTGCGAGGATTCTTCGCTGGCCGCAGGCGCCGTGATGCGGGAAGGCGCGCGCTCGGTCCGCCTGGGTCTGCGCGGTATGCCCGCAGCCACCGAATCCATCTGTGTGGCCCGCGACATCCAGATTGCCGAGCTGACCGGCGGGCGACTGCACATCGCGCACCTTTCTACCCGCGCCTCGCTTGAACTGGTTCGTGCGGCTAAGCGGGCCGGGCTGGCCGTGACCTGCGAAGTCACGCCGCATCACTTCACCCTCACCGATGAGGATGTCCTCTACGACGCCCGCTACAAGATGAATCCGCCGCTTGGCTCGCGCGCAGACCGCGAAGCGTTGCTTGCCGGCCTGGCGGATGGCACGGTGGACGCCATCGCCACAGACCACGCCCCGCACGAACCCGCACTGAAGGAAGTCGAATTTGACCGCGCCCCGTTCGGCATCATCGGCTTTGAAACCGCCCTGGCCCTGGCGCTCGAACAACTGCTGCATCCGGGCCGCCTCTCGCTTCTACGCCTGGTCGAGCTGTTTACCACCGGACCGGCGCGCGTGCTCGGCCGCAGCCGCCGGCTGGCTCCGGGCGAACCCGCCGACCTCACTATGTTTTCAACGGAGCTGGAGTGGACCTTCCGCGCCGAACAGTCCGCCAGCAAGTCCCGCAACACCCCGTTCGACGGCCGTCGGTTTCGCGGCGGGCCGGTCGCCACCATCGTGGCCGGTCGAATCGTCTGGCAACGCTGAGCGGTCCGCCCGCGGCCAGGGCAGGCGCAAACCCATGGGCCGAAGAAGCGGACACCGTCCGTTCCGGATTCAATGACTGGAAGGTTCCGCAGCCGGATGCAGGCTGTGTTGTGGGGGCGTGTGGGTGCCGCGGGGCGCCGGCTCGAGTTGGAAACGGAAGAAATGGTTCAGCGGGCCGGGCCCTTTGCCGATCGCGTAGCTCTTTTCAATGGCCTTGACGACGTAGGCCTTGGCCAGCATCACCGCATCGGGAAGCTGCTTGCCCAGGGCCAGTTGCGCCGCGATGGCGGAGGCAAAAGTGCACCCGGAACCATGCGTGTTTTCGCTCTTGACCCGTTCGCCGCCGAAGGTCTGCAGCTCCTGGCCGTCATAGAAAACATCGATCGCTTTGTCCATGTGGCCGCCCTTGACGACCACCGCCGGCGCGCCCTGCCCGACCAGTCGCTTTGCTGCTTCCTTCATGCCCTCGAGGTCGTGAATTTTCAGGCCGGTGAGCAGTTCGGCTTCAGCAATGTTGGGCGTGACCACAGTGGCACGCCGCAGCAGCTCGTCCGCAATGAATCTCATCCCTGCGGCGTCGATCAGGTCGGCACCGCCCGACTGCGCCCGGGCGACCGGATCGAGCACGACACAGGCGAAGTGACCCCGGTCGAGGAATTCGGCCACGACAGCAGCGTTGGCGCGGTTGCCCAGCATGCCAATTTTCACAGCGCTGATCGAGGAATCTTCGAGCAGGCACTCGAGCTGGGCGCGGAGCGTGGCAGCCGGTGTGAGGTGCGTGCTCCGGACTCCCTGCGTGTTCTGCACCGTGAGGGCCGTCACAGCCGCAAGGCCATAGCAGTTGTGCGCGGCAAATGTTTTCAGATCCGCGGCAATCCCTGCGCCACAGGAAGGGTCAAATCCTGCAATGGTTAAAATCAGCGGTGGTGTGTTTCCCGGATGATTCGTCAACTCGTGCGTCCTCCACCCCGGCGCCGGGCACACAGCCTGGCGGCGACCGACAAGCACAGTGTCAGAAAATTTCTGCCGGTCAACGCAAATCTACGCGCTTGGTTCGCACCAACGCAAGCCCAAAGTTGAAGACCAAACGCTCGGTCGATGGCGCTGTGCACGCGCAGCCGTGGTGGGGAAGACCGTGCGCCGTCGGCGGGACGTTACGCGGCGCGGGGCGCCAGAGCAGAACCTGACTACCATGCCGGGCGCAGCGGGCGTGTTTACGGGAACAGGCCGCGCACGGTGGTCGCTTCGGCCACCCGTCCGACGGCCAGGATGTAGGCAGCGGTGCGGAAATGCACATGGTATTTGCGTGCTGTCTGATAGACGTCGTGGAACGCGCGCTTCATGACAAACTCCAGCCGCCGGTTCACCTCGTCTTCCTGCCAGAAATATCCCTGCAGGTTCTGCGCCCACTCAAAGTAACTCACGGTCACGCCGCCGGCGTTCGCCAGGATGTCGGGGAGCACGAGGATATTTTTGCGGGCCAGGATTTCATCGGCGCGCGGTGTGGTGGGGCCGTTGGCGGCTTCGGCGATGATTTTTGCGCGAATCAGATCGGCGTTATCCAGTGTGATGCAGTTCTCCAGGGCCGCCGGGATCAGGATGTCGCACTTCAGCGTCAACAGCTCGTCGTTCGAAATCCGCGAAGTGCCGGGCATGCCCACCACGGTTCCGGCGCGCTCCTTGTACCGCAGTGCGCGCGTGGGATCGATGCCCCGGGGATTGTAGGCCCCGCCGCGGGAATCACTGACGGCGACAATCTTGGCGCGGCGGGCCGCCAGCAACTGCGCGGCGATCGAGCCGGCATTGCCGAAGCCTTGGATCGCCACGGTCGCACCCCGCAGCGGAATCTTTTTCAACTGGCAGGCTTCCTCGATCACATACAGACAGCCGCGGGCGGTCGCCTCATTGCGACCTTCCGACCCACCCAGAGAAACCGGCTTGCCGGTCACCACACCCAGAGCGGAATAGCCGACCGTCATCGAATACGTATCCATGATCCAGGCCATTGTTTGCGCATCGGTGTAGACGTCGGGCGCCGGGATGTCACGGTCGGGTCCGATGATCGGCAGAATTTCGGAGATGTACCGGCGGGTCAGTCGTTCCAGTTCCGTCTTGCTCATCCGTTTAGGATCGCAGACCACCCCGCCCTTGCCGCCGCCGAAAGGAACGTTCACCGTCGCCGTCTTCCAGGTCATCCAGGCGGCCAGCGCCTTGACTTCGTCCAACGTGACGTTGGGGTGATACCGGATGCCGCCTTTGGCCGGGCCCCGCGCAATGTTGTGCTGCACCCGGTAACCGGTGAACACCTTCACCTGCCCGTTATCCATCTTCACCGGAATGGAAACTTCCATAACGCGCTTGGGCGTGCGCAGCACCTGGCGCAGGCCCGCGTCCAGTTTCAGATATTCCGCGGCGACGTCAAACTGATACTGGGCGATCCGGAACGGGTTGAGGTCCTCACGCGGCGGGGTCATCCGCGGGAGGGGTGCGGGGGCCGCTTTT
This sequence comes from Bacillota bacterium, assembly GCA_023511565.1. Classification (GTDB taxonomy): domain Bacteria; phylum Acidobacteriota; class Terriglobia; order Acidiferrales; family UBA7541; genus DSGC01. The sequence continues at coordinate 759 of JAIMBE010000056.1, read as the reverse complement.
GCTGCAATGGCCATAGCGCTCTCCTTCGGGTTGGACTCTCCAGCTACGGTTCTCGATCCACGCTCCCGATTCCGATGCGCCCCAGTGCGGCCAGCGCGCTGCTTCATCCGCCAACCGAGTGACGCATGGCTCGGAATCTATCCCGGCACCGGGCCGAACAAAAATGATGCACCTGTCCGGCCTGTTCCCAGGCAAAGGAAATCTCTGGAGCGACCCACGTCCCACAGATGGGATCGCGAAAGAGCGGCTTCGGCGGCAATGAACTGACCGGAGCCACATTCCTGTTCTCATTTTCACGGCGAACCCATCTGCGCAGGGCAAAACGCCAAAGCCAAACAAATAGAACGATCCAGACGATAAACTGCACGACCCTGAACAGGAGGCTCACCTTGAAGTCCTTCTCAGTCAAAGCCTCGCCGCGGGGGAAGAAACAGTGGCTCAGACTGTCGTATTTGCGCTTTGGTAAGTGCCACGAACAACGGAGTTTAGTCAACTGCAAAGAGCACTGTCAATGCAAACCAGAAAGGTCGGACAGGGTCTGCCGAAACAGTCTATTGACCGGTGTCCCAGAGATTTTAGAAGTTATTGAAAAAAATATATTTACGGAATGGCGGTCAGGCCTTTTCAGGGTAAATCCGGTCTGTGCCCATATAGGGGCGGAGGGCCTCTGGAATCAGAATCGAGCCGTCAGCCTGCTGGTAGTTTTCGACCACTGCAAGCCAGGTACGGCCTACAGCCAGTCCGGAGCCATTCAGCGTG
>JAIMBE010000055.1 GCA_023511565.1 Bacillota bacterium | reverse complement strand
CCGCTCACCTTTGCGGCGCTCACCGGACAGCGCGTGATCACCGAACTGTTCGCGGAAGATGATCGCGCCCCGGCAAACATCGAATCCGCCATCGAACACATCGCCGTCGCCCAGCGAATTGACCTGTTGCTCGTGGCGCCCGCTACGGCCGATGTGCTGGCGCGCATGGCCCACGGCCTGGCCGATGATTTTCTCACCACGCTCTATCTGGCCACGCGCGCGCCGGTCATCGTCGCACCGGCGATGAATGTGAACATGTGGGAGCATCCGGCCACGCAGCACAACGTGGCCACGTTGCGCGCCCGGGGCGTACACGTTGTCGCGCCCGAAGAGGGCTACCTGGCCTGCGGCATGAGTGGTCCCGGTCGTCTGGCCGGCATCGAGGCCATCCTGGAAGCGGTGCGCCAGGTGCTGGGTTTGAAGCGCGACTTGGTCGGTGAAACTGTGCTGGTAACCGCTGGTCCCACCTACGAAGATCTTGATCCGGTGCGTGTGCTCACCAATCGCTCCTCGGGCAAGATGGGTTTTGCCTTGGCCGAAGCCGCGCTTCGGCGCGGTGCCCGCGTCCTTCTGATCAGCGGACCGACCCACCTGCTGCCGCCCCAGAATGTTGAGTTCTTCGCTGTGCGCACCACCGAAGAGATGCGGCGCGCCGTGCTTGAGCAGGCGCGGGATGCGACGGTTGTCATCATGGCTGCCGCCGTGGCGGATTTTCGTCCGGCGGCGCCGCAGCCGACCAAGATCAAGCGCTCCGCAGGCCGCCTGACGGTTGCGCTGGAGCCCACACCGGACATCCTGGCCGAGTTGGCCCGCAACCGCGGCAACCGGATCCTGGTCGGCTTCGCCGCCGAAACCGATCGCCTTGCGGAACACGCCCGGGCCAAGCTGGAAGCGAAAGGGCTGGATCTGGTCGTGGCCAACGATGTGACCCGCGCCGATGCCGGCTTCGATGTGGATACAAACGTCGTCACCCTGTTTGCGCGCGAGGCTGCACCGGTCGAGTTGCCGCGCATGACCAAACGGGAAGTCGCCGACCGCGTACTCGACGAAGTTGTGCGCCTGCGCCGCTTGTCGCACTGAGCCGACGCAGCCATGGCCAATGATCTTCACCGCCGCCTGGAAGCTTGGCTCCGCTACGGCGACGAGCTTGGGCTCGGACCTTTCTACCGCGACCGGGCCCGCACCACCCTCCACACTGTCCCCGCCGACGCGTCGTCCGGAACCCAGCCGCCGGAACCCGGCCCGTTGCCCGTTTCGGTGTCCGGGCCCCTGGCGGCGGTTCCTTCGTTGTTCGACGGGGTCGAATCCGTGCCCAACGATTCGCTGGAGCGCATCCGCACTGATCTCGGCGACTGCACCCGGTGTCGGTTGCACCGCTCGCGCACGAAGATCGTCTTCGGTACCGGCAATCCACGCGCTGAGCTGGTTTTCGTCGGGGAAGGCCCGGGCCACGACGAAGATCAGCAGGGCGAGCCGTTCGTCGGCCGCGCGGGCCAGTTGCTCACCCAGATGATCGAGGCGATGGGACTGTCCCGCAGCGATGTCTACATCTGCAACGTCGTCAAATGCCGTCCCCCGGAAAACCGCACGCCCGCGCGCGACGAAATTGCCACCTGCGCCCCGTTCCTGCTGCGCCAACTGGCCGTGATTCGCCCGCGCGTGATTGTCTGCCTGGGCGCGGTGGCGGCACAGACGCTGCTGGGTTTCAGCGCCTCGATTTCGCGCCTTCGCGGCCAGTGGTATGACTATCGCGGTGCGCGCCTACTGGCGACCTATCATCCGGCCTATCTGCTCCGCAATCCATCCGCCAAGGTGGAAGTCTGGAGCGACCTCAAGCAGGTGATGGCCGCGCTGGGTTTGAAGCCGCCGCCACCCCGCCCGCGCCAGCGTCGCTGAAGCCGGTGCGCCGGCGCTCTGCTATGCTCATCTCCCCTGCGGGGCACTATGGCCGAATCGTATCTGGAAGTCGCCCTGCCGGTTCCATTGCGCAGGACGTTCACCTACGCTGTTCCGCCGGAGCTGGAGCCGGTGCCTGTGCCGGGCTGCCGCGTGCTGGTGCCGTTTCGCAGCCGTGTGCTGGTCGGCCTCGTGCTCGACCGCATGGCCACTGCGCGGGAAACGGGAAAGCTCCGGGCCGTCACAGATACCCTTGACGCAGAGCCGGCCCTGCTCCCGCCGCTCCTCGCCCTGGGCCGCTGGATTGCCAGCTACTATCTGGCGCCGGTCGGTGAAGTCTTCCGCGCCATGCTTCCGCCCGAAGTCGAACTGCGCCGCCGGCGGCAGTTCACGGTCACGGCGGAAGGTCAGCGCTATCGAGCCGAGCTCGCTGCCCTGAGCCATCGCAGTGATGCGCAGGCAGCGGAGCTGGCCTTGCTCGAACGGCTCGGCGGCGATGCGCGGACGCTGCCGGAGCGTGGGTTGCGGCGGCGGGTGGGCAGCCAGGCTGTCGCGGAGCGCCTGCTGCGCCGGGGATACCTGGCGGTGCAAGACGTGGCCGAGCGGCGCCGTCTGCGCACGCAGAAGATTCTGGCTTGGAACGATGCGGTTGCACCGGCCGGCGCAACCGAAGAGCGTGTTCACCGGGCCCTGGCCGTCACCTATGGCCCGCTCCCACTGCCGCAACTGGTCGAACGGGCCGGCGTCTCCCGCGCTGTCGTGGCCCGCTTGGAGCGTCAGGGCCGGCTGCGAAGCTGGCCGGAGCCGCTGGCCGTAGAAGAGGACCCGCGGGAGACCGATTTTGCCGTACCGGCCAGCGAACTGAATGCGGAACAGCGCCGCTGCTTCGAGCAGGTCCGCACGTGGCTGGCGGCGGGGGAATTTGCCGTTGGGCTGCTGCACGGCGTCACCGGCAGTGGCAAAACCGAAGTCTATCTGCGCGCAGTGGCTGAAGCGCTGGCGCGCGGCCGGAGCGCACTGCTGCTGGTGCCGGAAATTGCTCTCACGCTGCGCGTCGGGCGCCTGTGCCGCGCTACCTTCGGCGACGCGGTCGCGGTGCTGCACAGTGCGCTGCCGGAATCTGAACGGGCGCGGCAGTGGTGGCGCGTCCGTCGCGGCGAAGCCCGCGTCGTGGTCGGCACGCGTTCGGCCGTGTTTGCCCCGCTCGAATCGCTCGGACTGATCATCGTGGATGAAGAGCACGAAGCCGCCTACAAGCAGGAGGAAACCCCGCGCTACCACGGCCGCGACACCGCGGTGATGCGGGGCAAGCTGGAAGGCGCCGTTGTGCTGCTCGGCTCGGCCACGCCGGCACTGGAAAGCTACCAGCACGCGCGCAGCGGCAAATACCGCCTGCTGCGCATGGCCACGCGCGTGGAAAATCGTCCACTGGCCGCGGTCGAGGTGGTGGACCTGCGCGGGGAATTTCAGCGTACGCACCGTGCCGACCCGCTCTCCGAGCCGTTGCGCCGCGCGATTCAGGAGCAACTGGAGGCCGGCACGCAGGTGCTGCTGCTGCTGAATCGTCGCGGCTATGCGCGTTTCCTGCTCTGCCGGAGCTGCGGCGCGGCCGTCCAGTGCCGCAACTGCAGCATCGCACTCACCTACCACAAACAGCGCGACCGGCTGCTCTGCCACTACTGCGGCTGGGCCGAACGCGTCGTGCGACAGTGCCCGACGTGCGGCTCTGAGTACATCTACTTCGTCGGTGAGGGCGCCGAGCAGATCGAAGAACGGCTCCGCATCCTGTTCCCCAGGGCCCGCATCGCCCGCCTGGACCGCGATACGGTGCGCAGCCGCCGCGCTTATCAGCGCGTGCTCGGTGCCTTTGCCGCCGGAGAAACCGACATCCTGGTCGGCACGCAGATGCTGGCCAAGGGACACGACTTCCAGCGTGTGACGCTGGTCGGTGTCATCTCGGCCGACATCGCCCTGGGCCTGCCCGATTTTCGCGCTGCCGAGCGCACCTTCCAGTTGCTCACCCAGGTGGCCGGACGCGCCGGGCGGGGCCAGCTGCCGGGCCGCGTCCTCGTGCAGACATACTACCCCGAGCACTACGCCATCCAGTTCGCTGCGCGCCAGGACTACGAAGGCTACTTCGAGAAAGAGTCGCACTTCCGGCGCCTGCTGCACTACCCTCCGTTCACCGCCCTGGCCAACGTCCTCGTGCGCGACCGCCGCCTCGAGCAGGCCCTCCGCTACGCGCGCTGGCTCAGCGAATTCTTCCACGCGCAGTCGGCTCCGGATCTGAAAGTGCTCGGGCCAGCGACGGCGCCACTGGCCCGGCTGCGGCGCGAATACCGCTATCAGTTCCTGCTGAAATCGCCCCGGCGCACGCGGCTGGGCGCGGTGTTGACGGCGGCCTTGGCGTTCTGCGCGCAGCGGCAGATCCCCGAAAGTACCGTTTTGGTGGATGTGGATCCGCAGAGCCTGCTCTGAACGGCTGCGTCAGAGCAAGCGCACTGCAAAGGGAACCGGCACGAAACAGAGCAGAAAGATCACGAGCGCGATCACGGCCCAGAGGTGCCGACGGCGGTCCAGCGGTGCACCGCCGTCCAGCAGCGCCGGGTGTCGGTAGCCGAGCAGGAGCAGCAGCACGGCCCAGGCCAGCCAGCCCGGCCAGAACCCGATCCCCAGCAGCAGCAAGGCCAGCAGGCAGGCGAGGGAGATGCGACGATGGTGGTGGCGGCAGAGCGCGTAGACGATGTGCCCGCCATCGAGCTGACCGACCGGCAGCAGATTCAGCGCGGTGGCAAACAGCCCGACCCACGCGGCGCGTCCGACCGGGTGCAGCAGCAAGTCGCCCACGTCAACACCCGGTCGCAGCAGCGTCGCCAGCAACACTTCCAGCAGCGGTGCACCGAAGACGACCGGAGCGGTCTCCGCAGCCCCGGGCACCACTTTCGAATGCGCGATGGCCAATGCCAGCGCCGGTGCGGCGAACAAAAATCCCACGACCGGCCCGGCCAGGCCCACGTCGAACAGCGCCGTGCGGTTCACCATCGGCGAGCGGATACGAATGAACGCGCCGAACGTTCCGATCAGGGTTGGTGCAGGGAGGAAGTACGGATAGCTGGCGGCGATGCCGTAGTAGCGACAGGCAAAGAAATGGCCCAACTCGTGTGCGAGCAGAATTCCCAGCAGGGTGAAGGCAAAAGGCATCCCGAGCCACAGCAAGACCGGCTCGTGCCAGATGGTCCGATAGGTGTCGAAGAACAGCGGGAGATCGGCGTGGTTCTGGGCGTAGCTCAGCGCAAACTGTGCGCCCACGGTCAGCGTGGAGAGCAGCGTGAGCAGAAACAGGCCGGCAGCTAGCAGCAGCGCGCGCCGTGTTGGCGTGCCCGGTTCTGCGACGACGGGCGGCGCAGAAGGTCCGGCGGGAGCAGGCAGCGGCGGACCAGCGTAGCTCATACCCAGTTGGACGTGCGCCTGCGCGAGACGGTTCTCCCCGCGCTGCAGCTACCGTCTCAGCGCAACGCCGCGGCTAGAGGGATTGCAATTCCTTGCCGGGTTTGAAGCGAACCGCTTTTCCCGGCGGGATGGCGACTTCCTGGCCGGTTTTCGGGTTGCGACCGATGCCCGTCTTTCGCGGTTTCACGCTGAAGACGCCGAAACGCCGCAGCTCGATGCGCTGGCCACGTCCGAGCGCTTGCTTCATGGCGTCGAAGACGGTTTCGACCGCTTGCTCGGCTTTTGTACGGGTGATACCGGTGCGTTGGACGACGGCGTTGATGATATCGAGCTTGATCACGCCAACCTCCGGCTGCCTCGCAGCGACGAGGGAATCTCCTTTGGCGGAAATGGAAGCCCATGCTAGACAACGAGTTGCGGGTTGTCAAGCCGCTTGTCCCGTACTAAGATGCGCCGTCCTTTGGTCAACGATTCGCCTCTGTGCGGCCGTGGCCAGAGCAGCGCCGGCACGCTGCGGGCGGCGATTTGCCGCCGGCGGGAGGGCGATTCTGCCTCATCCCGGATGCCGACAGGGTTCCGTTTCCTCAGGAGGCCTGCATGACCGTAAAATCCGACCGCTGGATCCGCCGAATGGCGCTCGAGCACAGAATGATCGAGCCGTTTGAAGACCGCCAGGTGCGCGACGGCGTCATCAGCTACGGCTTGTCCTCATACGGCTACGACATGCGTGTGGCCGATGAATTCCGGATCTTCACCAACGTGAACTCTACGATCGTCGACCCCAAACATTTCGATCCCCGCTCGTTCGTCGAGCTGAAGGCCGAGGTTTGCATCATTCCGCCGAACTCCTTCGCCCTCGGCCGCTCGGTCGAATACTTCCGCATCCCGCGCAACGTGCTCACGATCTGCGTCGGCAAATCCACCTACGCACGCTGCGGCATCATCGTGAATGTGACGCCCTTTGAGCCGGAATGGGAAGGCTACGTCACGCTGGAAATTAGCAACACCACGCCGCTGCCGGCCAAAATCTACGCGAACGAAGGGCTCTGTCAGGTCGTCTTTTTTGAATCCGACGAGCCGTGCGAAATCTCCTACCGAGACAAGAAGGGCAAGTATCAAGCCCAGCAGGGCATTGTCCTGCCCCGGATCTGAACCGGCGCGCGGCTGTGCGGGCTAGAGCAGAGGCTCGCCGAAGCGACCGGTGAAGACGAATTCGCTCAACGCACGCCGGCTGCGGGGACTCGTCTGTCGCTGTTGGAGTTTTTCCGGCAGGTGCGCCAGCTCAGAGGATGGGTAGCCGACGGCAATGCCGGCCACGGGCTCCCAGCCTTCCGGCACCGCATAGCGTTCGCGGATTTTGTCCCCTTCGATGCCGGCCATGGCGTGCGCTTGCAGACCCAGCGCCACCGCCTGCAACGCCAGGTTTTCGGTGGCCAGGCCGACGTCGTGCCAGGCGTGACGGTTCGGCCGGCCATTGTGGGCAAAATGCAGACGAGCCAAACTGATCAGCAGTGCGGCGGCGTGCTGCGCCCAGAGCTGATTGCCCGGAGTCAAACAGTCGAGCAGGCGCCGGAATTCCGCTTCGTTCTCCTTCGTGGCCACCAGAAACGCCCAGGGCTGATCGTTGAACGAAGAAGGAGCCCAGCGCGCGGCTTCGAGCAGGGTGAGCAGTGTGTGTTTGGGGACCGGGCGGGGATCAAAACCAACCGGACTCCACCGACGGCGAATCAGCTCGTGCACCGGAAAAGCAGTTTCGGCAGGTTTTTCCATGATCCTTCTCCTGGTCGCGGCCGGGTCCCGATGGGCAAACGCAGCTTCAGGGCTTTTGCGTGGGCCGAATCAGAATTTCACTGATGAAGCTTTGTGGTGCCTGGGTGAGCAGCAGGGCCACGGCATGGGCGACATCTTCGGGCTGGAGCATCTTTCGGGGATCTTTGCCCGCATGCGGGGAAAACTCCGTGTGGACCGTCCCGGGGCAGATGACGCTGACGCGGACGCCGTACCCGCGCAGGTCTTCCGCCATGCAGTAGCTCAGCCCCATCAAGCCCCACTTCGAAGCGCAGTAGGCGCTGCCGCCGGCAAAGGCGTTCTTGCCGGCCAGCGAGCTGATGTTGATCACGTGGCCGCGCCGGCGGCGAATCATTTGCGGCGCCACTGCCCGTGTGCACAGGAAAACGCCCTTCAGATTCGTGTCCAGCACGGCATCCCAGTCGGCCTCCGTGATTTCCTGCACGGGTCCAAACGTGCCCAGGCCGGCGTTGTTCACCAGAATGTCGATTTCGCCGAGCGTTCGACGGGTCTGTTCGACCAGAGCGGTCACGCTGGCGGCGTTGGCCACGTCGGCCACGACGGCCAGCACCGGGAAGCCTTGCTGGCGGAGCGATTCGGCGGCCCGCTCAAGTCGGTCGCGCTGGCGGGCACACAAGGCCAGCCGGGCCCCCATCTGGCCCAGGCGTCGGGCTATCGCCAGCCCGATACCACGACTGGCCCCAGTGATCAATGCCACCTGCCCGTCGAGTGGAGTGGAAGTTTCCATGACTGCATCTCCCGCAGAGCGACATTTCTTCACAATTCTACATCCTATCATTTGAGCCTCGGCGGAAGGGAGCGACGATGGCCACAATCCAGCGGCAAACGCTTGGAATCGCCCTTGCCTGGCGAGAGACCATTCCCTATAATTGCGCCGCCCTGAGCGGTCGCGGTGTTGGGACGCGCACGGCCGGTTTTCCGAAACCCCGGTTCCGCAGCGGCAGGAGGAACAGGATGCAAAAGCGGTTGGCAGTGGGTTCCGTCATTCTGGTGCTTTTCGGCCTGGGACTGCTGAGTGATGCACCGGCGCAGCAGCAACAGCCCACCTACACCCGTGCCGAATACGACGCCTACACGGCGGCAGCGAACGAGCAGGAGGCACGGCGGCGGCTGCAACTGCTGGACGAGTTTGTCAACAAGTTCCCACAGTCCACCCTGCTGCCCTACGTCAACCGGCTCTATTACTTGACCTACAGCCAGCTTCAGAATCACCCGAAGGCTATCGAGTACGCCGACCGGGTGCTGGCCGTCGGGAATCTGGACCCCGCCTCGCGCCTGGAAGCGCTGGTGGCGCGGGCGCAGGCCTTCTACTTGGCCTACAGCAACCAGCAGCTCACCGGGGAGGATGCCGTGCGTCGCGCGGGCCAGGCCGCGCGCCAGGGACTGGATGCGATCGAACAGTGGCAGCGGCCCGAACCGATGACGCCGGAGCAGTACGAGCAACAGCGCCGCAGCCTGCGCATCCTGATGAACACGGTGGCCGGTATGACCGAGTTGCATCTGAAAAACTACGCCGCCGCCATACCCTTTCTGCGGGCGGCCTTGCAGCTCGACCCGAACGATGCCCTCAATCACTACCGGCTGAGCCTGGCCTACCTGCAGCAGCAGCCGCCGCAACACCTGGATGGTTTCTGGGAGCTGGCCCGGGCCATCGCGCTGAAACCACCCAATGAAGCCCAGCTCCGCAACTATCTCCGCAATCAGTTGACGCTCTACCAGCGCACCGGCTGCCCGGAACTGCTCGAACAGCAGATGAATGAACTGCTCGCGCTGGCTGGTGGCGGTGGCGAACGCCCGCCGGAGTATCACATCCCGAGCGCCGAGGAGCTGGATCAGGTTCGGGCCCGGAGTAACAACGTCATCGCAGACTTGCGGGCTGGCGGCGAATCGGCGCGCAGGCTCTTCCTGGCTACCTGCGGACTGGAGTTCCCGTTGGTGGTCGCCAAGGCGATCGAAGTCGGCCCGGGGAACGATTCTGTGGTGATCCGCGCGTACACCTCGCCGTTGCTCGACGCCGAAGCCATACAGAGCGACCTCGAAGCGGCCACCGAAGCGAACCTTCAAATCCGCGTGGTCGGCCAGCCGGAAGCAGCGCGGCTGTCCAAAGACGATTACTTCCGCTTCTCAGGCACCCTGGCCGGTTACCAGCCCGATCCGTTCCTGCTGTACTTCCAGGAGTGCCGGGTGAACCCGGAAGACATCCCTGCCGAACGCGGTCAGCCGGCCAAGCGCGGCAAGCGACCCGGCCGGTAAGAGCCTCCGACAACCCAAACTCCACACGGCCCCAGCAGCTTCGGGGCCGTTCGGGTTTTCTAGGGGATTCAGGAAGCGCGGCGGCGCACGCGCCGGTCAATTTTGTACAGCTCGATTTTGCGGCTCAGCGTGTTGCGGTGGATACCCAGCTGGCGGGCGGCTCGAGACTGGTTTCCGTGGGTGCGTTCCAGCACGTGCTTGATGAACTTTTTCTCGAATTCTTCCACAGCTTCTTCGAACAAGATCCCTTTCTCAACCATCTGACCGATCAGGGCTTCCAGTTGACCTTTCACGGTTGGACACTCCGCAGTCACACGATGCTGTTTCGTCCTTCGGACGAACCGTGTGGTTTCTGTCAGTTCAGTTCGCGGCCGGTGAGCCGGCGGAAGGCTTCCCGGTAGCGGTCGCGGGTTCCCGTGACCACCTCCGGGGGGAGTTCCGGTGCCGGCGGTTGCTTGTTCCAGCCAATGTGTTCGAGATAGTCGCGGACAAACTGCTTGTCGAACGAAGGCTGCGGGCGGCCAGGAACGTAGCCATCCGCAGGCCAGAACCGGGATGAATCCGGTGTCAGGGCTTCATCGATCCAGATGAGTTCACCGCGCAGCAGACCAAACTCAAATTTCGTGTCCGCGATGAGGATGCCGCGTTCGCGCGCGTAGGCACTGGCGCGGCGGTAGAGTTCCAGACTCAGCTCGCGCACGCGCTCGGCAAGCGGACGCCCGATGCGCGCAACGGTCTCTTCGAAGCTGATGTTTTCATCATGGCCGGTCGTGGCCTTGGTGGCCGGAGTGAAGATCGGCTCAGGCAACTGCTCGGATTCGCGCAGCCCGGCCGGCAAGGGAATGCCGCACACCGCCCCAGTTCTCTGGTAGTCCTTCCAGCCAGAGCCGGCCAGATAGCCCCGCACCACACATTCGATCGGCAGCGGATCGGCCCGATGCACCAGCATGGTGCGGCCGGCCAGCAGCGGAGCGGCGTCCGCCAGTTCCGCAGGAAACTCCGTCGCTGAAATCACATGGTTGGCCACCAGATCGCGCAGCCGGTCAAACCAGAACAGCGACAACTGCGTGAGCACTCGCCCCTTGTCCGGGATGGGTGTGGGTAGCACCACATCGAATGCGGAGATGCGGTCGGTAGTGACGATCAACAGCCGGTCGCCCAGCTCGTAGATATCCCGCACCTTCCCGCGTGAGCGAAGCCGCACGCCCGGCAGTTCGGTTTGCCACACAATCGATTGCGTCGCAGGACAAGCCACCAATTTGGAGCCCTCAAAAACGCGGCGTATTTTAGCGCAGCAGAACCAGATGTCAACGGTGAAGAAAAACGAAACTGTGGAAGCTGCAGCGCCTCTCTGCCGCGCAGCACGCCGGCGGGTTCGTCCACCTGGCAACGATCCGGCGGACGCACTCAGGCAGCCGAAGAAGCGGCTGCCTGTGCCGAGGCCGTCTCGCTCGGCTGCTCCCAACGGACCGAAACCAGCTTGCTCACGCCCGGTTCCTGCATCGTGACGCCATAGAGCACCGGCGCCATCTCCATGGTGCGCCGATTGTGGGTCACGATGATGAACTGGGTCTTGTCGCTCATTTCGGCCACCAAGCGGGTGAAGCGGCCGATGTTGGCTTCATCGAGCGGTGCGTCCACTTCGTCGAGAATGCAGAAGGGTGAGGGCTGGAAGCGAAAGATGGCAATCAGCAGCGCCAGGGCCGTAAGCGCTTTTTCGCCTCCCGAGAGCAGCTGCACGTTCTGCAGACGCTTACCCGGTGGTTGCGCCACGATATCGATCCCGCACTCCCCGCTGCTGTCCGGCTCGGCCAGCCGCATCTCGCCGGTGCCGCCACCAAACAAGGTCGCAAAGGCCTGCGCAAAATGTTCGTTGATGGTGCGGAAGGCCTGTTCGAATTTCTGCCGGGAGACCTCGTCCAGCTCACGGATGGTCTGCTGCGTGTCCTCGATCGATTTCACCAGATCTTCCCGTTCGCGGCTCAGGAACTGATAACGCTGTTCGCATTCGTTGTACTCCTCGAGCGCCATCATGTTGATCGCACCCATGGATTCAATGCGCGCACGCAGCTCGCGATAGCTGGCTTCGGCGGCTGCCAACTCTGCGCCCGACAGCCGCGCAGGTTCCTGCGCCAGCAGGTCCTCAGGATGCAGATGCAACTCTTCCAGGCACGCGGTGCGCAGGTGTTCGCGCTCGGCCTGATTGCGGGCCCGTTCGATTTCCTGTTGACTGCGTTGCTCGCGCAGATCGCCGATCTGCTGGCGGAGCTGCCGGAGCGTATCTTCCAGTTCCACAACTCGAACGCGTGTCTGCTCCCACTCCGCTTCCAGTGCGGTCCGGCGTTCTTCCAGCCGCGCTTTTTCGGCTGCCAGCACGTGCTGGCGAAGTTGCTGTTGGCGTGTGGCCGCTTCCAGTTCAGCCAGTTCGGCAGCCTGCGTGGCGTGCTGCGCGGCCAGTGCGGCCTGCCGCTGGCGTGCCTGTTCGCATTCGGCGACGAGCTGGGCGTGACGGGCTTCGGCGGCCGCCAGCCGTTCTGCGAGCGCGGCCAGTGCGGCGCGCTGGGTCGCCGTGCCTTCCTGATGGGCGTGCAGAGCGGCGCGGAGTTCGGCCAGACGTTCCGTGGCGCGTGCCGTCTCCACTTCGATTTCGGTACGCTCGGCGGTGGCGCGGTCGCGCTCGGCCGCCGCCTGCGCAGCACGCGCCTGTGCGTCGGCTTCGCTCTGCTCGAGTCGGACGAGTTCAGCGCGGGCATCCGTCAGTTCTGTCTCGAAGCGTTCGCATTCAGCACGCGCCTGCTGCCAGGCATGGCTGGCAGCCACCAGAGCCTTGCCCGCTTCCAGTTGACGCGCAGTGTGCGCGGCCAGCTCCTGTTCAGTTTCGCGGAGTTGGTCGCCGAGTGCGGCGAGTGTGGCCTGCGCGGTGGCGGCTTCCTGCTCCAGGGTGGCGATGCGGGCTTCGAGATCGCGGAGCTGGCGCTTGGTGGCCAGCGGCCCGGCCTCGGAAACACGGCCGCCGGTGACGATCCGGCCCTGGTAGCAGGTGCCGTCCGGAGTCAGAAACTGGCAGTCGGCATGCTCGGTGGCCAGCCGTTCTGCGACGGCAGCATTTTCGACCAGGTAGGCGGAGCGCAGCCGCGGCAAAAAGCGCTTGGCGGCAGCCCCCAGCGGGTCGCGGAAGTCGATCAGACGGTCTAGGCGGGCGACCACGCCGGGCAGGGCGGTCAGCGTCGTCGTCGGCTCTTCCGGTCGCCCGGCGTACTGACGCAATGAATCCACAAAGAAGCTCGCGCGGCCGCCCACCTCGTCGCGGAGCAAGGCAATGCCGGCGCGGGCGTGGTCGAAGGTTTCCACCACCACGTATTCCAGCTCTTCCCGCAGGAACTGTTCGATGGCCGCCTCGTACTGTTCTTCGACTTCCGCATAGTCCGCCAGCACCCCGACGGCACGGAATCGGTGGGTGGAGCCTTCGCCGTTGGCCGCGAACAGCTTCTGTACGGCACTGGCCGAGTAGATGTGCTCGTCGAGAATCTGCTGCAGGGAAGTGCGGCGCGCGCGGGCATCCGCCAGCTCTTCCCGGAGCCGGTCGAAGCGTTCGCTGGTTTCGGCTTGCTGCCGGTGGATTTCGGCCCGCCGCGCGTGGAGCGCAGCGAGCGCATCGGCCAGGCGGCGGGATTCGGACTCGGCGTCGTCGCGGGCCGCGCGCGCTTCCGCCTCGCGCCTCCGACTCTGCTGCGCCTGCTCGGTGAGCGTGGCCAGCACCGCCTGCCGTCGGGCACGGTCTTCCGCGCAGTGCGCCCGGGTCTGCTCGGCCTGGGCGCATTCGGCGTGGAGTCGGGCCAGGGCCTCGGCGAGTTCGTCGGCGCGGCGGCGAAGCTCGGCGATGCGTGCTGCAGTGGTGCGTTCCTCTTCAGCGAGCGCGACCCCAGCAGCCGTCTGACGGTAGAGTGCTTCGTGCAGTCGGGTGTGCTCGGCGTGGAGCGCGGCGAGCGTGGCGACGTGCTCAGCCAGCGCGGCGTCCAGTTGCGCCTGCTCCGCGGCATTCTGTTCGGCGGTACGTGCCAACTGTTCGTTGCGTGCGGCCAGCTCGGCGGCCCGCTCGCGGTTGAAGCCGATGCGATTTTCCGTGCGGTCGAGTTCGAGAGCTGTCTGGCCCAGCTGATTCTGGTTCTGGCGGAGTTCTCCTTCCAGCGCGTAGCTGCGGGCGGCGAGGCGTTCGTGCTCCGTTTCCAGTTGCCGCAGCTGCGCGATGGATTCCGCTTCCCGGGCGGCGATTTCGCCCAGTTGCTGTTCGATGCGCCCGGCTTCAGCTTCAAGTTCGCTGGCCTTGCCCGCCAGCACCTGGCGAAGCAGCGTCCGCATCTGCTCGCGCAATTCGGCGTAGCGGCGCGCCTTCGACGCCTGCCGCCGCAGCGAGGCCAGCTGCTTTTCCACTTCCGTCAAAATGTCGTTCACGCGCGCCAGGTTCAGCTTGGAGGATTCCAGCTTGGCTTCAGCCAGTCGGCGCTTGGTCTTGTATTTGGTGATTCCGGCGGCTTCTTCGATGATCGCGCGTCGCTCGAGCGGCTTGGAGCTGAGAATCTGTCCGATGCGTCCCTGTTCGATGATGGCGTAGGAGTTGGGGCCCAACCCGACCCCCATGAACAGCTCCTGGATGTCCCGCAGACGCGCGACCCGACCGTTGATCAGGTACTCGCTCTGCCCGGAGCGGTACAACCGCCGCCCAATGACAAGCTCGCCGGGCTTCAGGTGCAGAGCGTGACGGACCGGTCCTTTGCGTGTCGCGACGCCCGGTGCCGAGGACGGCGCATCAGACTCCGCCGCCGAGGCGTCTCCGGCGCTGACCGCTTCTGCCTCCACCGCGGCCAGAACTTTTTCGGCAGCTTCCGCGAGCTCGGGATCCACCAGTGTGAGCGAGACCTCGGCCAGGCCCATCGGGGGTCGCTTCTGCGTGCCATTGAAGATGCAGTCGGCCATCCGCTCGGCACGAAGTGTTTTGTGGCTCTGCTCTCCGAGAACCCAACTGATGGCGTCCACAATGTTCGACTTGCCGCAGCCGTTCGGCCCGACAATGCAGGTGACGCCCGTGCCGCTGAAGGTGATGGTCGTGCGCTCGCAGAACGACTTGAATCCCAACAGGTCTACTTTCCGAAGTTTCAGCAAGGTCGCCCCTTTGGTCTCCCCGGCGCCTGTGCCCCGCATGCTTGGATCGCGGAACAGATCAAGCTGCAGCCGATTATACGGAGACCGCCTTGTTTTTCATCTGGGGAAGTTCAATGGCGACAAAAACGGTTCGGGTGGGAGTGGCCCGCGCTAGAGAAAGAAATCTCTACAGGCTTTCGAAAAACCCATCCGCTGGCGCTTGCGGATCAGGGCCAAACTAGCACAGCGCAGCGTGGCTGTAAAGCGGGCTGCGTCGGGTGTGCCGCGAGGGTTACATCGCGCCGGCCAATGGCCTGCGCGACCGGAGCGGGGATCAGCAGAGGGTTCGCCCCAAAAGAAGGCAAAATGGGTACCCGAAAGAACTTTGCAAGGCCCAGCTGGGAATGCTCGCCCTGGCCGAGAAGTTGCAGAACAATTCGTTGGTCTGCCGGCAGGCATCAGCCGCAGCCACTTCTACGAGATCAAAGAGGCGTTCGAGAAGTGTGGGGCTGAGGGGCTGGCCCTTCGGTCGAGACGAAGAGGCCCCCAGACTACGGGCGGCTATAGCCGGAGTTTCCTGTGTCTTCATCCCCAGCTCAATACAATAGGAGGAAAGACTGTGGCTGAGAATTTGTTGTCAGCCTTGTTAAGCTTCATAGTTCTACTTGACTGTGTAACTCCTGATCAGACAGCAGTTGGAGGATCATGAGGAATAGATCCTCGATTCGTGTCATAGGGTTGTTATTGACCTCGCTTTGCTGTCTGGCGATTAGCTGTGGGCAGGGAGGTGGAGAAGCAGTCAACTCGCCGGTTGGGGGGGCGAGAGCCAAAAGCCATCCTGGCCCTCATTCGCAGCGGCCTCCCGGATCCACAAGGTTTGATGGATATGTACAACGGGCATACGACCGCCGATGGGCCGATGAATCCCGCCCGCGACATCGGAGTGTCATTTCCCGGGGGAACAATGCTTACCTGGGTGGGTCAACTGCAGGGCATCGAAAGCCGGGGGCAAGCAGACCTCCTATTTCTCGATCGATGATATTCGGAACAATATTGCCACGGACAAATCACTAGGCGTTAGTTGGATCTACTACGATTTGGAAGGCGGTCTCAGCCCATCCTCGGAAGTCAGCGATCCGATCAATTCGATCAACACCGTAGCCGACATTGTACATTCCTCGGGACTGAAGTTTGCTTTTACGGTGGTCAATGTCGGTCAGCATCCGCGAGATATCATTCCCCACGTGGTTCGCAAAGCCGACGGATACAACCCACAGGGGCAAGACTTCATTACCCAGGGTTGCGATATCTTTGCGCAGCAGGTTGGCGATGTCCTCATCCTGGCCAAACAGATGAATCCGGACATTACCGTCTGGGCCCAGATGTCTTTGAACAAGGGTACCGTAGAAACCAACAAGGAATGCTTCAAACGGCTCCATGACTATGTCAGCCAACGGGGCTTCACCGTCGATGGTGACGGTCTTCTATAACAATGACCTTTTACATCTTCCGATGCTAGACGAGTTCCATGACTGGTTCTCGGCGAACTACCGATGAGTGGATCGCCTCCGGTCTCTTGGACAGAAACTATGGAACTTGTATCCAGGTGGGAGATCGGCTGCTGCCAGGGTTCTCCGTGTTCTCCTCTTACATATTCATCCTGAAGCCGCGGGATGGATTTGAGGGTTCGTCCGCCGTCGGCTAGAATGGCCGGCCGGTCCTCCGGCTGAGCCTATGGAGCCGATTCGGTTCCACAACACGTTGACGGGCCGGCTCGAGCGGTTCGAGCCACTCCACCCCGGCGAGGTGCGCATCTACACCTGCGGCCCGACCGTCTACGACTACGCGCACATCGGCAACTACCGCACATTCGTTTTTCAGGACATCCTGCGGCGGTATCTGCGCCTGCGCGGCTATCGCATCCGGCAGGTGATGAACCTGACCGACGTGGACGACCGCATCATCCAGAACGCCGCCGAGCGCGGCCTCTCCATCCGCGAGTACACCGAAACATACGCCCAGGCATTTCTCGAAGACATGCGCGCGCTGAATCTCGAAATGCCGGAACATCTGGTGCGCGCCACCGACCACATCGAAGAGATGGTCGCATTGATCGAGCGGCTGACAGAGAAAACCTACACCTACCGGAGCGATGGCTCGATCTACTATCGGATCACCAAATTTCCGGGCTATGGCCGACTCTCCAAAATCGATCTTTCCGGCGTGCAGGCGGGTGCACGGGTCGAAGTGGATCGCTACGAAAAAGACGACCCGCGCGACTTCGCGCTCTGGAAAGCGCCCAAGCCGGGCGAGCATTTCTGGGAGACCCGCATCGGCCCGGGGCGCCCGGGCTGGCACATCGAGTGCTCGGCGATGGCCATGAAGTACCTTGGGGAAACGCTGGACATCCACACTGGCGGGATCGACC
>JAIMBE010000054.1 GCA_023511565.1 Bacillota bacterium | reverse complement strand
CTGAAGATGCGGCATGACGCGCATTATGTCGAATCGCTGACCAGCTATAGCGGGGCAGCCGTCGGTCGCATGCTGCCGATTGAGAAGATTCGCCCGAATCCCGATCAACCGCGTAAAGCCCTGGGCGACCTGACTGAGCTGGCCAACTCCATCCGCGAAAAAGGCGTGCTCGAACCGCTGCTGGTGCGCTATGTACCGCGCGAAGATACCTACTACATCATCTCCGGCGAACGGCGCTATCATGCGGCCCGGGCCGTTGGCCTGCGCGAGCTCCCCTGCATCGAGAAAATCGCTGATGATGCGGAGACGCTCGAGCTGGCACTGATCGAAAACCTCCAGCGCAAAGACCTGACCCCGTTCGAAGAGGCCGAGGGTCTGTCGCGACTCGCCGAGCAGTTCGCCTACACACACGAGGATATTGCCAAAAAAATTGGGCGTGCCCGATCCTCGATCACCGAAACGCTTTCCCTGTTGAACATCCCCATTGCCATTCGCCGCCGGTGTCTGGAGAAGGGAATTACCAGCAAATCGTTGCTGCTGCAGATTGCCCGCCAGCCGAACGAAAAGAAAATGGCGGAAATGGTGCAGCGTATCATCCAGGGCCGCCTGACGCGGGAAGAAGTGCGTCAGCAGCGGCGCGAGGAAAAAGCCTCCGGGCCGCGCCCGCAACCCTTCCTGTTCAGCTTTGTTCCCGAGGACGAGTCCTTCCGCTTGCGCGTGCAGTTTCGCAAGGCCCACGTTTCGCGAGAGGAACTGATTGCCGCGTTGCGGTCGGTCCTGGTCGCCTTGGAACAGGATGGCGCCAAAGTGGACTCCGCGGTGGCCTGAGTGTCGGCGCTTCGTCAGACGGACGACTCCCTCTCTTTGTCCCGCAGCCGCTGAATCGGGGAATCGATGCTGACTCTCACTGCAGAACAGGTGCAGCTTCTCCGGCGGATGATTGGGCAGGGCTTTGAGGTCGTCGCGTTTCCGATGTTCGAGCGCTACATCGGCGTGCGAAAAGGGAATTGCGCGGTACTTTTGGACCCCGCACCTGGAACTCGCTTCCGTTTCTACACGGCTCCCTGTTATCTGGTAGAGAGCCACCTGAGTGCTTGTATTGAACAGGATGGTCGGCAGTGGTTCGTCTGGAAAGGGAAACGGGTAGAGGCAACCCCGGAACGGATGGCTGAACTGGCCCGCTTCCGCCAGGAACTGGAGAGGCTGCTGGAGGGTTCCGTTTGAACCAGGCGATCCGTTTCGAGTTCACTGTGGATGAGCTGGTGCTGTCTCTGGTCAGCCTGATTCGGGTCGTGGATCCGGCACTTTTGCAGCAAGGGCCAGATGGAGTCACGCTGGAACTAGAGCCCCTGGCGCGCAAAGCGGACCTCACATCGGCCGAGAGGCTGCTTCTGAAACTGCGCAGTGCACTCGATGAAGATCGCCCGCAGCGCTCCTGCGCGGTCCAGCTGTCGTTCGAGGAAGCACGTCTGTTGGAAGAGGCACTGGTTCAGATCGAAGCGCTCCGCAACTGGCCGGCCGACGTCCGACGCCTCAGCGCTGCCCTCCGGGCGCGGCTGAACCCAAACGGGTGAGGCAGCCGACGGCAGGTTCCCCATTCAAACAGAGTGCTGAACGATCCGAGGACGGTGTAGAATCGCTAGCTTGGCTGTGTGGTGTTCCCGGATCCTGCCGGCCTGCCGGCCTGCTGGCCACATTTTTATCTCCGGGTACGAACGGGTATGTTCTACGATCTGCTTTGCATCGGTGCCGGCCCCACGGGCCTGGCAACAGCCATTGAAGCTCGGCGCCGTGGTCTGCGCCCGCTGCTGGTGGACAAGGGCTGTCTCTGCAACTCGATCTATCACTACCCGACGAACATGGTTTTCTTCACAACGCCGGAATTGCTGGAAATCGGGGGTCTGCCGATGGTCTGCGCCGGCGAAAAGCCCACGCGTACCGAAGCTCTCAAGTACTACCGGAAGTGCGCGGCGCACGAACAGCTCGAACTCCGGCTGTATGAGCGTGTGGTGGCCATCGAGCCGCGCAACGGAGCGTTCTCCGTGCGTACGCAGTCTGCCAACGGTCGAGTGGATGAATACCGCGCGAAACGAATCGTCGTCGCCACCGGATACTACGACCTGCCGAATCGGCTCGACGTTCCCGGTGAGGATTTACCTCATGTATCGCATTACTACCGCGAAGCGCATCCCTGCTGGAATTGCGACGTCGTGGTCATCGGGGGGAAGAATTCCGCCGTGGAGGCAGCGCTGGATCTGTTTCGCGGCGGTGCCCGCGTCACGCTGATTCATCGCCGGGCGCAACTCGGAGCCAGCGTGAAATACTGGCTGCGGCCCGACATCGAGAACCGTATCAAGGCGGGCGAGGTGCAGGCGCGGTTTGAAACCGTGGTGACCCGCATCGAGCCGGGCATGGTCTGGATCCGGCCGGTGGATGCTTCGGCAGAAGAACGACCGGTGCGCGCCGATTTTGTTTTTGCGCTCACAGGCTACCATCCGGATTTCGAGTTTCTGCGGGCCCTCGGAATTGCGCTCGAACCGGACACAAACCGACCGGCGCACAACCCGGAAACCCTGGAAAGCAATGTCCCCGGCATCTATCTGGCCGGCGTGGTGCTGGGCGGGAATCAGACCGGAGAGATTTTCATCGAGAACGGACGATTCCACGGTCAACAGATCGTGCGGGCGATCGCCGAGAGCTGATCCCTGAACTGTGCGGGGCCGCTTTTGCCGGCGCGCTCGGGGTTTGCTAGACTACCTCTATGGGCGCCACTCTGTACGAGCTGAAAGCAGCGGCGGGCGCGTTGCTGAAAGGGTTCGCCGTGACGTTTCGTAACCTCTGGCGCAAGCCCGTCACCGAACACTATCCTGACGCACCCGTGAATTTCCTGCCGCGCTACCGCGGCATCCACGTTTTGCAGCGGGATGAAAACGGGTTGGAGAAGTGTGTGGCCTGTTTCCTCTGTGCGGCGGCCTGCCCAGCCCAGTGCATCTACATCGAAGCGGATGAAAATACGGCCGCGAATCGCATCTCGGCCGGCGAGCGCTACGCCCGCATCTACAACATCGATTATTCCCGTTGTATCTTCTGTGGCTACTGTGTCGAATCCTGCCCGACCGATGCGATCACGCACGGCCATGGCTTCGAGCTGGCCACCTATGACGTCACGGCGCTCCTCTATCGCAAAGAGAAGCTGCTCGAACCCTGGCCCCCGCAACGAACAAGCGCCCCGGTGTAGCTTCGCACGCAGCTTGGCTACAAACGCGGGCTCTTCGCCGACGAAGCGGAACGGCTGCCCGTTTTCCGGAGGGCTTCTTTGACCGGCGGCGATGGCTCGGTCATCCGGTACGGATCCAGAATTTCCCGCAACAGCTTCTCGTCCAGCAGTTTTTTCTCTAGCGCAATTTCTGTTACGGTTCGGCCGGTGCGTACGCTTTCCTTGGCGATTTCGGCGGCCGCCGCGTATCCGATGTAGGGATTCAGCGCCGCCGCCAGTGAAATCGTCGCTTCAGCGTAGTACTTCAGTCGCTTCTCGTTGGCGGTAATGCCGCGGATGCACTTGTGCGTCAGCACACGAATCGTGTTTTTCAGGATTTCGGCCGAGTGCAGCACATTCCAGGCCATGGTGGGCATCATGACGTTCAGCTCCAACTGGCCGGCCTGTACGGCCAGGGCAGTGGCCACATCGCAGCCGACCACCTGAAAGCTGACCATCGCCGTCAGTTCGCCCATCACAGGATTGATTTTTCCGGGCATGATGGAGGACCCGGGCTGCAGTGCCGGCAGGGTAATTTCGGCCAGGCCGGTGTTCGGGCCGCTGGCCAGCAGTCGGAGGTCGTTCGTGATGCGAATCAGTTCCAGGGCGAGATTCCGCAGTGCCGCCGACGCAACCGACATCGCCAGGTTCGATTGCATCGCATAGCGCATATCGTCAGTCGGGATCAACCGGTGGCCGCTGATGCGGCTCAGGTGACGGACCACCAGCCGTTGGTACCGGGGATGTGTGTTCACCCCGGTGCCGACCGCCGAACCCCCCAGCCCCAGCTCGCGCAGCAGATCCTGCGCCTGACGAAGCACCACCGCGGCACGCCGCATCGCTGTGGCATACGCGGCGAACTCCTGGCCCAGCCGGATGGGCACTGCATCCATCATGTGCGTGCGCCCGGATTTCAGCAGGGGATCGAACTCTTTGCCCTTGTGCGCAAAGGCTCGCTCCAACTCGGCCAGTGCCTCAAGGAGCTGGTCGAACAGCATCAAAGAGGCCAGCCGCATCGCTGTGGGAAATACATCGTTGGTCGACTGGCCGAAGTTCACATGGTCGTTCGGGTGCACCACGGTGTAGTCTCCGCGCCGCCCCCCCAGCAACTCGATGGCGCGGTTGGCGATGACCTCATTTGTGTTCATGTGGAAACTGACACCGGCACCCGCCTGATAGACGTCCACAACAAACTCGCCATCCAGCTTGCCTTGGATCACTTCGTCGGCGGCTTTGATGATGGCGCCGGCCCGGCGCGCGTCGAGCAACCCCAGTTCACGGTTGGCGTGGGCGGCGGCCTTTTTGATCATGCCCATCGCCCGAATCAGCAGGGGATGCGCACGATAGCCGCTAATTGGATAGTTCTCGACAGCGCGCTGGGTTTGGGCGCCATAGTAACGGTCAGCGGGGACTTCTACTGCACCGAGTGAGTCTTTTTCCGTTCGAGTCTTGCGTTTCATGCGTAC
Organism: Bacillota bacterium; assembly: GCA_023511565.1. Taxonomy (GTDB): domain Bacteria; phylum Acidobacteriota; class Terriglobia; order Acidiferrales; family UBA7541; genus DSGC01. Next base: position 12,574 of record JAIMBE010000054.1, on the reverse strand, counting down.
CAAAATCCTCCTTGCCGTCGTCCAGGCGCGTGCAGGCAGAGGATAGCACATTTGTGCGAGGGGGCCCGTTGTTGGAGAGGTGGGCGAATCTGGTGGCGAAATTCGGGGAAAGTCGGGAATTTATTGTGTCCGCTAAGATATCTTATGTTTACTTTTAAAACGGCGTGGCGAAACCCTTTGCTCGGCTGGACGTAACCCTTCCCTGTCAGGGCCGGTTGCTGAATCTGGTTTTGGACTGACGTGTTTGGACCTAGCTGTAGAACTTGTGCGCGATTGGCAGGCGTCGCCCCAGGCCGAAGGCCTTTGAGGTGATTTTTAGTCCGGGTGCTGCTTGTTTGCGTTTGTATTCGTTTCGGTTGACGCTTTTGATTACTTGTTGGATCAGCCCTGGAGCATAGCCGTATTGCTCCGCGATCTCGGTGGGACTGCGCAGGTCCTCGATGTAAGCCCGTAGGATGCGATCGAGGACATCATACGGCGGCAGGGTATCCTGATCGGTCTGGTTGGGACGGAGTTCGGCCGACGGGGGTTTGGTCAGAATGGTTGGGGGAATGATTTCTTTTCCGATTTCGCTGTGCGACTTCCGGTTGATGAATTTGGCCAGCTCGTAGACCATCGTTTTCGGTACATCGGACAGCACGGCCAGCCCGCCCGCCATGTCTCCGTACAGGGTGCAGTAGCCGACCGCAAGTTCTGATTTGTTTCCGGTGCTCAGCACCAGTGAGCCGAATTTGTTCGATATGGCCATCAGGATGTTGCCGCGGATTCGTGCCTGGATGTTTTCCTCGGTGACGTCGGGCGCGCAACCGTGGAACACCGGAGCGAGTGTCCGCAGGTAGCTGTCGAACAGCTCCTGGATCGGGATCGTCTCGAGTTTCACCCCCAGGTTTTCGGCCACTGCGCGAGCGTCGGTCAGGCTCTGCGGACTGGAGTACGGGCCGGGCATCGCTACGGTCAGCACATTCTCTCGGCCGACTGCGGCCACGGCAATCGCAGCCACCACGGCCGAGTCAATGCCCCCGCTCAAGCCGATCACCACCTGTCGGAATCCGCACTTGTTCAGGTAATCGCGCGTACCGACCACCAGAGCCAGATAGGCCGCTTCGAGTTCGTCCTCCGGCTGCGAGCGCAGCTCGCCAGTGCCCGTGCGGGTGTCAAACAGCACCAGGTCTTCTTCGAAGGATCGTGCCTGCGCCGCCACGCGTCCGTCGGCCAGCACGGCAACACTGGAGCCGTCGAAAACGAGCTGGTCGTTGCCGCCGACCTGATTCACGTAGAGCACCGGGCGGGCATGGTGGCGTGCCAGGGCCTGGAGCATCTCCAGCCGCAGGGTACGCTTGTTCAGCGTGTAGGGGGAGGCCGAGATATTGATGATCACATCGCTTCCCTGCTCGATCAGCTCCGCGACGGGATCGCGTTCATATCTCGGCGTCGTCCAGAACGTTTTGTCGTTCCAGATGTCCTCGCAGATCGTGAGCCCGATGCGAGTGCCACACAATTCCACAACCTGCTGTCGACGTGCGGGTTGAAAGTAGCGGAGCTCGTCGAAGACGTCGTAGGTCGGCAGGAGCATCTTCTGCTGCTCAAACACCACACGGCCGCCTTCGATGACCGCGGCGGCGTTGGCGGCGGGTTTGCCGGTCCCATCGCGCGGTCGGCCCACGTATCCGACAATCGAACGAAGGGGAATTTTTTCCGCCAGCCGCCTCAACTCGTGCTGGTTCTGCTCGAGAAACGCTGGACGTTCCAGCAAGTCCTGCGGTGGGTAGCCGCACAGGCAGAGCTCGGAAAAGACGGCCAGGTCGGCACCGCGCTGCCGAGCCTGTTCTGCGAGAGCCAGAATGCGGGCTGAGTTGCCGGCGAAGTCACCCACGGTGGGATTGAACTGGGCGAGGGCAATTTTCATTGCAGCCCAGTAGCATACACTGAAATTCTGTCTGGGGTGAGGAAGAAAGGCCTAAGGGACAAGGGCCCGAACGGGCAAACGCCCCACACCGACCGACCCTGCCGCTTCAGCCGGGCTGCCAATCTCAGACGCTGAACGAGCTTCCGCAGCCGCAGGTGCTCTTCACGTTCGGGTTGTTGAACTTGAACCCGGCACCTTCCAGGGTCTCGATGTAGTCGATTTCGACGCCGTTCAGATACATCAAGCTCATCTGGTCCACCAGCACCTTGAGGCCGTCGACTTCCACCACGTTGTCCGTACTGTTCTGGTTGTTGTCAAAGGCCATGTGGTACTGGAAGCCCGAGCAGCCCCCGCCCACCACCGCCACGCGCAGAGCGGCCGGGCGTGGATTCTGTTGGTCCATGATTTCCTTCACTTTGGCAACGGCGACCGGCGTCAGATGAATCACGTCGTTCTCACCTCGTTCTTTCAATTTGTTGCATTTTAATTATAGCAGAATTTCCATATTTGGTACCAGACCAACGGCTTCCGGGGTTGGGGCGTGCACAACGTGCAATGACTGTTGATCGTATGCGATGCACAACGCCGGCCATTTCTCTTACAATAACCCGGCACCATGAGACACACAGTCACGTTGATCCCGGGCGACGGCATCGGCCCCGAGGTCGCTCACGCGGCGCGTGCGATCATTGACGCCTCCGGCGCAGCGATCCAGTGGGAAGAGGTGAACGCCCCCAGCGAAGCCGAACGCCGCCATGGGGAATTCCTGCATGCGCGACTGGTGGAGTCGGTGCGGCGGAATCGTGTCGCCCTGAAAGGACCGATCGCCACGCCCATTGCCACGGGTCCACCCAGCATCAACGTGGGACTGCGCAAAGCCCTCGAACTGTATGCGAACCTACGGCCGGTGAAAAATCTGCCCGGGGTGAAGAGCCGCTACGAAGGCGTTGACCTGGTTATCGTCCGGGAAAACACGGAGGACCTTTACTCCGGCCTGGAGCATACCGTTGTGCCGGGCGTGGTGGAAAGCCTGAAGATCATCACTGAGAAGGCCTCTACCCGCATCGCTCGGTTTGCGTTCGAATATGCGCGCAAGCAGGGTCGTCGTCAGGTGGCCGCCATTCACAAAGCCAACATCATGAAGCTTTCAGATGGCCTGTTTCTGACTTCTGTGCGGAAAGTCGCTGCAGACTACCCAGAGATCCGGTATCGCGAAGTGATCGTGGACAACGCCTGCATGCAGCTCGTGCTGGACCCCACCCAGTTCGAGGTACTGCTGCTGCCCAATCTGTACGGTGACGTGGTCAGTGATCTAGCAGCAGGTCTGGTGGGCGGGCTGGGAGTGGTCGGCAGTGCCAATCTGGGGGACGACGTGGCGGTGTTCGAAGCGGTGCACGGGACGGCTCCCGACATCGCGGGAAAAGGCATCGCTAACCCCACGGCTCTGCTCCTCAGTGGAATCCTGATGCTTGAATATCTGGGTGAAGTCGAAGCTGCGCGCCGGATCGAGCAAGCGCTGCATGCCGTCTACCGGCAAGGGCAGTGCCTGACGCCCGACGTGGGCGGTTCTGCCTCCACTATGGAATTCGCTCACGCCGTCATCGCGGCAATGTCCTAGCCGTTGGGTGCGAGCCAGAGCCAGGCGCGACGTTGACTTTCCTTTCGGGCTCGGAAACAATAAGAGTTGCTGTTTTTTGCGGATCGTTTGATTTCCAGAGAGACAGAGGGGAAGCAGTGGCCGAACATCCAGCCGTCGCACCGACTAGCAAACGCCTCCAGGAGTACATCGAAGGCAAGGTGGTCAAGTCCTATCCTATGTCGAACGGCATGACCACCAAGCGGAAGCGAAAGCCGCACATCCTGGCGGTCATCAACGAATCCTGTACCGGCTGCGCCGGCTCGCCGGCTTGCGTGGACTACTGCCCGGTGGACCAATGCATGTTCTGGGTGCCCGACCCGGAACATCCTCCGTTTGGCCGCATTGAGGTGGACCCGTTGCTTTGCATCGGCTGCAAACTCTGCACCAGTAAAGGTCCGGACGGCACCTTCCTTGAGGGTTGTCCCTGGGATGCCATTGACATGGTACCCACCGCAGAGTGGGAAGCCATTCACGGCGAACTTCCCTATTGAGTCACTCCTCCCGCGGGTTGGTGGATTCAGCGGCCGATTCTTTGCCAGGTAGGTCGGTTGCGGAGTCGACGGGTTTCACTCGGGTTGACGTGTCCGGATGGCGCGGATGGTTTCTGCAGCCTGAAGGGCGATGCGGGCGGGCATCTCCGGCACTCCGCTCGCATAACGGTTCACCAGCTCCAGGTCCTCCGGCTGTCCGACCAAAACCAGCGCCCGCAGGGCTTCCCAGACCATCTCCGGGCTGGGAGAAATTTCTACCAGCACATCGCCCGGAACGACAGTCTGAAGGTTTCCGGCAACCCAACGTTTCACGGTGCCGGGCACTGGCGAACGCACCTCAAGCACTTCCCCGCCCTGTTGCAGTCGTGCCAGCAGTGTGCCTGGATTGACCGTGTTTGCCGGCTGCAAACGATGCTGCAGAGTGCCCGCTGCCGTCGCCTTGACGGCGTAGGGTTGCAGCATGGCCAGCAGCTCAGCGCGGCCCGAGTCATCGCCGTGCCGCACCAGCGCCAGCGCAGCATTGCGTCGCACCATGGGATTGCGGTCGCCCAGCAGTTGCAGCAGCGTGGCGTGAAACTCAGGCACGCCGGCCTGCTGACCCATCACCCAAGCTGCCGTGATGCGGATTTCAGCCATCGGATGTCCGGCCAGTCGTACGACTTCGGGATACCAGCGCCGGACACTTGTATCCCCGCCGACCATGCGATCCCCGATCTGCGCGAGCGCATGCTGGATCTTCCGTGGTTTATCCTCCGCAGCCAAATACTCTGCCATCTGCTGGTCATCAAGCGGTCGTCCGAACCAGGTGGACTGCCAGAACAGGAACGGCATCAGAACCAGCAGCACCGCGAAGATCAGCACGGCATAACTCCACCGGCGCGCCACACCGGGCGGGCGAACAGGGTTCGGTGGCGAAGTTGGCAAGGGTTCGCTCATCTCACTTCGGTATCGACAGACAAACAAACCTGGCCGAAAGCAGAGTCAACGGCCGGCTGTGAAGGGTAGATATGATACAGCAGGAGGTAGATCAAGATCCCGGTGATCGAAACGTAGAGCCAGAGGGGTAGCGTGATGCGTGCGAGCCGTTTATGACGTGGATAGTCGCCGCGCAGACCGCGCCGCAGGGTGAGCAGGGCCAGCGGCACAATCCCTGCTGCCAGCACGATATGCGAAATCAGAATCGCAAAGTACACCGGACGAATCCATCCGCTCGCCGTGAAGGGCACCGACCCGGCGCGAAAGTGGTAGATACTGTAGGAGAGCAGAAACGCGGTCGAAACCCCGAACGCGCTCAGCATGCACATGCGGTGGGCTTGGACCCGACCCCGGCGAATCTGAGTGTAGCCCGCCAACAGCAGTACGAAGGCTGCGCCATTCAGCAGTGCGTTCAGGCTGGCATGGGAAAGCAAGGCCGAGTGCCTTTTGCCGCGGATTAGGATGCGTCCTTGGACTGTTCTTGTGGTCCGGGATTCGCTGTGGCCGCGCGAGTCGTGCCCATGGGCTCCGGCTGCGCTTTCGTGCGGCGCCATACAGGCAGCATCGCCCACCCACCCAGCTGCTTGGCGATGGTGTAGAACATGGCACCAAAGATCGCGGCCATGGTCAGGCAAATCAGTACGAGCAGCAGACCGTCCATGGTAACTTGCGGTGCAAGCAGGGTGGCTTGGAACGCCCAGACCAGTCCCCCCAGCGCGAGCAGAGTGATGAATAGACAGAGCAGAGCGAGCACCAGTTGTTCGTGTTTCGGTGTCATCGTTTCGGTTCCTGCCACGCAGTCCACCCCCTAGGGTGCTTGTTTGTCCAGCATCATCAGGAGGCACAGCACCGCGATCTGTACCACGGTGGCGTGCATGAGAAACTTGGCGCGGCTGTTTGTGCGGTTCCGCGCTGCGCTCCAGGCGGCTTGGAGCAAGCCAGCACCCGACGCGACTGCGGCAACCAGATAGAGGGGGCCGGCCATCTCCAGCAGAAACGGTAACAGGCCCAGCACGAACACCGCCACGGAAAACCAAAGAATCTGTCGGAACGTGCTCCGGCCGGTGCGCTCGACCACAGGCAGCATGCGAATTCCGGCCCGGGCATAGTCTTCGCGATACATCCAGGCGATCGAAAGGAAATGCGGAAACTGCCAGCAGAACAGCAGCGCGTAGAGCACCCAGGCTTCCAGCTCCAGGGTCCCACGGACAGCAGCCCAACCGATCAGCGGCGGGGCGGCTCCGGGAAACGCTCCGACGAGTGTGGCCAGCGAGGTCTGTTTCTTCAGCGGCGTGTACAGGCCCAGGTAGCTGGCACAAGTGCCAAAGCCCAGTAGCGCCGCCAAGCCGTTCACAAACAACAGCAGGTGCAGCGTGCCGAGCAGCGCCAGCAAGATACCGAACGCCAGCGCCTGCCGGGGACGCAACGCCCCCACCGGGAGCGGGCGCCGCGCGGTGCGCCGCATCTTGGCATCCGAGTCGCGCTCCAGGTAGTGGTTCAGTGCCGAAGTTCCACTGGCCACAAGCAGCGTGCCCACCAGTGTGTGCCCCATGCGCAACCAGTCCACCGGTGCGTCGGAGGCCATCCAGTAGCCGGTCAGCGTCGTGAGCACGACCAGAAAACTGACATCGGGCTTGGTCAGCTCCAGGAAGGCCGAAGACTTCGCCCGCAGGGCAAGTGCAGCGACCTGTACGCTCACCGCCGCCCTCCTTCTTGCAGTGCGGGTGAGCCGATCGTGGCACGCAGGTCCGCTGATTCCGCCGACATGGTTACGCGATGCAGGGCCAGCCACAGCAGGGTCGCGGTGGCCAGGGTCAGTGCGCCACAGGCTAAGTGCGCTACCGTCAACCCGACCATCTCCGGCAGTGGCTGCAGAGCTTGCTGATTACGCACAACGGCCCACCAGGCCCCGAATCCAAGCAGGATCTGCGTGCCCACCAGACTCGAGAGCAGGATCCGCAACCGCGTGACCACACCCACCGCAAAATCAGCGCGCCGTACCAGCCGGTTCGTCCAGGAAGTTGCCACCAACACAGCGCCGGCACCCAGCAGGTGTGGCGTGATGCCGAGCCCGCCGTGACGGTAAGCCGCACCGAGGATGAGCTGAGCCAGAATCGTCAGCGTGGTCAACCGGGCGAACTGCACGGCTCGTCGGGAGGCTTTCGTGCTCGGCCGAGTTGCGGCCGTCAGCCACCACTGACTTGTGAACAGCGCCAGGGCGGCCACGGTCGTGAAGAAGATCTGCGCCATCGTCGCGTGTGCAATTGAAATCGGACGGGGCATGTAGAACAGCACCGTCAAGCCGCCCAAGATTCCCTGCAGGACCACCAGCGCCAGAGCTGCGTACGCGAGGTAGCGGACCCAGGTGCGGTGTTCGACGCGGGCCAGCCACACCGCGAGCCCGATGGTCATCAGCCCGACGAGCGCAGCAATCACCCGGTGGCTGTGTTCATACACAATCCCCCCGACCATCGGCGGAAAGAGCGACCCATAGGAGAGGGGCCAGTCCGGCACAGACAAGCCGGCGTCGTTGCTGGTCACCAGACCGCCGGCGACGAGTAGCAGCAAAGTGGCTGCCGCGGTCGCCAGCGCATAGCGATGGAGTCTTGGACGGTAGGGTGTGTGCATGACGGTCAGGATGTTGCGCGGGGCGCAAGACCCAGAGCCCCGCACCTAGATTCTTTCAGCTCCCCTGGAAGACGAACTCCACCGTTTTTGCTTCGTTCGGCCCGAGGGTAACCTGCTGGGTGGTTGTTCCCAGCTTTTCGTGCCAGGCTTCCAGTGTATAGGTACCTGGCGGCAGGTTTTTCAGCTCGAAAGTACCCGACTCACCGGTCACCTGAAAGTAGGGATGCGCAATCACAGCGATATAGGCCTGCATCCATGGGTGGATGTTGCACTTCACCGGAATGGCCACCTCCTGCCGGGCGAAGGAGTCGACAATTTTTTCGCCCTTGGGTGGTTGGGACCGGTTCCATTCGCGGTTGACTTTGGGAATCGGATGGATGTTGTGTGTCGTGTCGTCGCTGTTCAAAATTTCGATCGGTTGGCCCGTGCGCACCGCCAGCACGCGCGGTTTGTACATGCAGCCTTCCTGATCGAGCTCGATCGCTTCGGTGGCCGGCGGAAACGTGTAACCTTCCAGACCCTCTTTCACGTACACCACCACGCGAGCCAGACCTCCAGACGCGTCGGTCTCGACCTCACGCACCTGCACGGCACCAGCATGCATCCGCGCGCAAGCGGCGTCGGCATCCATGCGCAGTCGCACAGGTGGCGGCGGTGTCCCGGTGAACTTCACGATACCGGAGATGGTTCCCGCCGTAGCCGGGTCAACGGTTTTGCCGGCTGCGGGTGTCTCCTGAGTCGTCGGAGCTTCTTCTTTCTTTCCACAGCTAAGGTTGCCGAGAGCCAGAAGAGCCGAAACCAGAATTAGCATGACGTGAACTTTCATTTCGGAAAATTCCTCCTTGGTTTTCTACAACGTTTACCAGCGGTCTTACACCCCGTCGAGATCGAACTCTTCGAGCCTAGCAGAACCCGGTTCGACCGTCTATTCGCTTCCCCCGGGGCCTGCCCCGGTCGCGCGCGGCGAGCGGGAAATCAGCAGCCGCTGCTCGGCCGGTGTCATCAGGAACATGTACCGAACGAGCAGTTCGGCGTGGTCGCCGCGGTAGTTCCGCACCGACGCCGGCAGCGGGCCGGCAAAGACCCACCGCTCGCCTTCGCGCCGGAACAATCCAGACGGCATGGCCGTGCCTGGAATCATCCGGGCGGGATCGAGCAACCAGCGCTGTGTCCAAGGCGGTCGCAGTCGTTCGCTGGCGAGCAGGAAATTCGGCGCGGTGGCGTTGCGGTCGTGCGCCGGATCGCCCGTGGCATGGCACCGCAGGCACGGAGCCGCCGGATGCGTGAACAGGTCCCGCGCCATGGTGCGTTCAGCCTCGGTCAGCGGCTGGATCACCGGCGGGATGAACGGCCGCTCTTGCGCGGAAAGCGCTTCAAAGAATCGCACCAGTTTGCGAATTTCGTTGTCGGACAGATAGAACGTCGGCATGCGGATGTCGAGGTAAGTGCGCACGCCGTTGCGGTGAAGATCCGTTTCGCTGAGTGCGGGATTCTCCAGGAACCTTGCCAGCCAGCGTGGATTCAACCGGGCCCCAGCCCCGAACAGCGGTGGCGGGAGCTTGTCGGCGTTCGGGCCCTGGTACTGCGGCAGGTCCTGCAGCGCCGAGCGTTGGCCGACGCGAATCTGATGGCAGCCCATGCAGTTGTACTTGGTGAGGATCCACCAACCGTCCTGGATGTCCTTGCGTGCCCCTTCGGGACGATAGAGCAAGTCGTTCGGCACCTGGGGATCCACGCTGCCGAGCAAAAAGGTCGTCAAAGCGGTGATGTCGGCGGATGTCAGATTCGGCTTGGGCATGCGCAACCGGTCGCGCGGGTCCGGTTTGTATTTGCCCTGATCGAAGATTGCCGGGTTGGCCAGCTTCTGTTCAAAGAAGCCTTTGTGGTCGTACCACTTTCCGCGCGGAGAAGGTGAGCCGTCCGGCAGGATGCCGCGCTTGGCCTTATGCGTCAGCAGCGCGAAATCCAGTCGGTCCACCGGCTTGCTGCCTTCGTTGGTGAGCTCGGTGCCGATGCGGCCTTCTTCTTCGAGTGTGGCAATTTCGTGGCAGCCGGCACAGCCGTAGAATTTGACCAGTTCCCTGCCCCGTTCGCGCAGATTCGGGTCCTCCAGGTACGGCGCCGGCGGGTAGTTCGCGTCCGGACGTCGCAGCGTGACCAGATAGCTGGCGATATCCCGCGCCTCCTGCCAGGTCAGACGCAGGCTGGGCATCACGGTCGGCAGCATCACGACCAGTTCGTGCTTGCCGTCCGGCGAGCGAGAATTTTTCAGATCGAATACGAACGGTTTGCCGTGCCGAGCGTAGTCCTCCGGGCCGAGGTCCTTTTTGGCAATCGGGTCGTAGGGCCGCGTGCGCTGCCGCGGGTTATAGATCCAGCGCACCAGGTAGTCGTAGTTCGCTTTTTCACCGATGCGGCTCAGATTGGCCGCAAAGTCCCCGCCAATTTTGTTTGTGCCCTCGCCGATCGAATGACAGCCGAGGCAACCCCGCGTCTCAAACAATCGTTTGCCGCGCGCCGGATCGCCCCGGGGCTGTTTTTCGAGGGGGCCGGGCAGGCCCATCTGCCAGATGAATGACGAGATGGCCTGGATTTCGCTTTCTTCCAGGCGGAATTGCGGCATCTTCGTATCGGGCCGGAATTCATGGGTGTTGGCCAGCCAGTACGGGATCCATTCTTTTTTCAACTTGACGCGCACTTCTTTCAGGCTCGGCCCGACTTTCTTTTCTTCCCGCATCAGGCTGATCGTGCGCTGCTGGAGCTGTTCGATTTCTGCGTCGAGCTGGCTCATCACCACGGGCAGGCTGGCGGCGCGTTCATTCAACTGCCGGGCGAGCTCGAGTGGCGTTGCGGGATCATCGGCGCGCCGCTGCAGCCGGGCGATTTCCAGTTCGTATTCGTGCTTTTGCTGCTCGAGCTGGCGGATCCGCTGTCGCACGCTGAGCAACTGTTCGGCCTCGTTGTCGAAACCTTCAAAGCGGTGGCAACCCACGCAGCCGCGTTCGCGGTACAGCTCCTTGCCGCGGTTCAGCACCGGTGCGTGGTCGAGCACCATGTCCTGCGCGTGGCACATCTGGCAGCCGGCTTCAAAGTTCTCGCGGTAGTAGAGCGGCCAGAGCCAATATTTGTGGCGTCCGTGGCCCTTGATCACGCTGGAAGTGGCTCGGCCGTTGCCGCCATGGCAGGGCGAACAGCCGATGCGTTCAAGCGCTTTCGCCGGGTCGCGATCGGGATCATGCAGCCGCAGCAATTCCAGGTTGGGGTGGCTGCTGAACGGCGCGTCGGGATTCCCCGCCAGATTCAAGTCGGCCTTGGTCAGGGTCAGGTTCGGGGGCACCAGCGAAAGATCCATGCCCAGGTGACAGGATTGGCAGCGGTCCACCAAACCGGCACTTTCGTTGTGTATCTGACGGATGCGAACGTCCTGGGTGCGCACCGCACGAAGCAGGCCCTGCAACTGCTGGCCCGTCAGTCCGGCCAGCTTCTCGGAAAAGTAGGTCTCCAGCTGCCGCCGCAGCGCATCGGCATCGGCGAGCACCGCGGCACGCTCAGCGACTAAGGCAGCCTTCCGGTCTTTCAGGCGGTTGAATTCTTGCTCCAGATCGGTGTAGCTGAGTTGAATCGGCTCCATCCCGTCGCCGTTCAAACTTGGCAGGGAAATCGAAAAGGTTTGCTGTTTGGCCTGTTCCACCTCGCGGAGCCGGGATTCCCGGTCTTCGGCGCGGGCAATTTCTAACTGGTAGACCAGGGCTGCGACGCGACCGCGCGCCTCCTGAAAAACGGGCGTCAGCACACCGAGCCGGCGGTTGATGCGATTGATCTCGCTGTCAATTTCGCTCAGCCGTGGAGCGACCGCAGCTTCCGCGGCTTTCCATTGCGCTTCCAGCTTCTGGTATTCCGGAGAACTGCGGATCGCCTGTTCGGTCTGCAGTTGTTTCGGAATTTCCCGTTGCAGGTAGCTGGCGTACGCTTCCAGGAAGCGTTTCTGGTAGGAACGCCACGGGCGCAGACCGTACATTTCGTCGTACAAAGCCCACGCGAGCGAAAGGATCAGCAGGAAAGACCAAAGCAGCAGGTGGAAGCTCAGCGACTTGCTGGTGATCGGGTCTTGGGTGGGTTGTGCGGACACCCCAGGGTCTCCTCCGGATTCCCAGAACGTTTCAGACGTTAAACCACGGTGTTACCCACACGTACTTGATGCGGAACACCAGCCGCAGCAGCATTTTGATCGGCAGCGCCAGCATGAGAATCAGCAGGATTTGCATCGTGGCAATCTGCAGGAGGCTCATGCGTCGATAGATCTTGCGGCTGAATTCCGTGGCCATGCAGATGCGGTGGATCAGGTAGGCCGCGCCAGCAAAGTACAGTCCGACCACGATGGCGCCGAACACCGTCCAGGCCCAGATGTTCTGCGGCACGATGTGCTTGAAGATCCACCACTCGTGCAGATTCCGGTTGACCTCAAAGATGAGCCGGTTGTGATCCCAGGTTTGCGTCGGCCAGAACCACATCCAACCTGGGCCGCGGATGAACGTGCCGATCACAATCATGATCACCCACAGCCCGATGAAGCCGATCAGGAACGTCCAGATGGCAAAGCGCCGCTGCCGGTAGGTGTAGTAGCCGTTGCCGAGTGGATTCTCGTCGATATAGGGAATCACCATCAAGCCGATGATGATCAGCGTCGGCATCAACACCCCGGCGATCCAGGGGTCGAAATAGACCAGCATCTCCTGCAGGCCCAGGAAATACCACGGGGCTTTGGCCGGGTTCATGGTCAGATTCGGGTTGGCCGGTTCTTCCAGCGGTGCGTTCAGCGTAATGGACCATACGGTCAGAATCACGGTGACGATGATCGCGGCGAGGAACTCCACCCGCATCAGATACGGCCAGGTGTGCACTTCGCGCGGCCAGCCCGGCTGCCAGGGATGCACC
>JAIMBE010000053.1 GCA_023511565.1 Bacillota bacterium | reverse complement strand
TCGCGATCCTGCACTCACCGCGGGATTTTTCCAGAATTTCCCGGTCCGGGGCCAGCGGGCGACTCCATTGCACGAAGAAGGTTTCCAGCTGGCTCTGGACGGCTTGCTCGACCGCCGCTCCCAGGCCGAATACGCCCCAGAAAAATCCCGCCAGCACCAGAACCAGCGTTCCATAGCCCCAGACCGGATGGGTGAGCAGGCCGTCGATCGCGGTGCGGAGATCCCGCTGCGGACGTCCCACGGTCGCCACCTGTTCGAACAACTGCATCGCGCAGTTGTGTCGTTCCGACATGATGACCTCTTCAGCGCTGCGCCCGTGCGTCTGCTCCAGTTTCTGCCGCAGCGCGCTTGCCACGGCACGGATGGGCTCGGAGATGTTGGGCAGGATTTCTTTGTCGTCTTCCAGAAGTTTGATCGCCAGAAACGACCGCGAAGGAAACTGTTCCGGCTGACCGTTGCCCAGGCAGAATTCCATTTGCTCGACCACACTCGTCACGTCCCGGTGCCAACGGAGAGCCGGTACGGGCGTCGGGGAATGCCGGGTCGCCTGGAGCACCTGGCGAAACAGTTCCGTAACGTTGAGACCGCGATACGCGATCGTTTCAACCACAGGCAGCGCAAGCTGCTCGGAAAGTTTGTTCGTCGCAATGGACATTCCTTTGCGCTGTGCCTCGTCCATCATGTTCAGACAGACCACCATGGGTAGCCCGAGCTCGCGCAACTCCAGCGTCAGCTCCAGGCTGCGGCTGAGCAGGGAAGCGTCGAGTACATTGACAATCACGTCCACATTCCCGCTCAGCAGAAATTTCTTAGCCGCTGTTTCCGTGGGATTGTTTGTGGTGAGTGAGTAGACGCCCGGCAAGTCCACCAGGACCATCTGGGTCCCGTTGATGCGCACTCGGCTCCACGCCAAACGCACCGTCGTGCCGGAAAAATTCCCGGTGGCCGAACGGTAGCCGGCTACGGCGTTGAACAGTGTGCTTTTTCCGCAATTCGGCTGCCCGATCAGAACAACATGCAGCACGCCCTCGCCCCGCGCCTGTGGCATACACTCGGCATGGGCGCACGAGCAGCACGTGGGCGGGGCCTTTGTGCAGACTGCGGAACTGCTGCGGAGCAGCGTCACGGAAGTAGCCGGACCTGAATTTTGCGCGACAGCGTTCGCCCCAAAGCGAGAACTGCCCCCTGGGTTTCGACCAGCAGCGGTCCACCAAGCGGTGCGCTCTGCCGCACGCAGAGAATCGATCCGGGTTGGATGCCCAGTTGGGCGAGCTGGCGACGGGTGTCCCGACTGCCCTCGATCTGCACCACTTCAACCTTTTTCCCTTTGGGGACGTGGTCGAGCGAGCGGTTGCAGTCGCCAGCGAAACCTTCAGGGGTCGCCGACAAGATCCGCCATTGCAGCCGGGAAAGAGGCATCAGTACTCCCCCCAACGTTCTTGCAACATTGTTGCCATTACAAACGGAAACTAAGTGCCCCTGCTGCAAGCAAGTAGCGCTCCCTCCCCAGCAGCGGGCTAGCCAGAATAGGTCAGCCGGCACAGAGCTGCGCAAATCGCCACACCCTCATCCGAACAGCTCGTCGGGCAATGTTCCTGTGTCGGAAACGCGCTGCCCCGCCCACTTCGATGCCGACTTTGGCTCAGGCAGGTTGGCCGCTTCTCGCTGGCTTGCGCTTCCAGGCCGGCTGTCCGCGTTCGTTGCGAACTTTCAGCTCCCGACCGCCCTTGCGCATCAGCCGCGTGATGAGCACATCACGGCCGTGGACGCGGATGCGCGAGCCAGTCACGGAGATGCGCTCGCCAATTTCGGCAAGGAAACCCTCACGGGCCAGAAACCAGGTTGGACCGACATGGACCTCGATGGTTTCGGCGTCGGTTTTGACGATCAGATGCTCCCCGCCCCAACATTCGGAACCATCCCAAGGGACCGAGATCTTCTCTGTCACGACCCCTTCGATTGTTGTCTCCGTGCCGGGATCGTAGGCGGGCTTGCCGCGCTGCGGCGTGCCTTCTACCCCCAGGGCAAGTGGCAGCAGCGCCAGCAGGGCCGCGGCGAAGATGAGTTTCCCGTTACGATGCATGAGCTCATCCCTCCTTGTGGTGGGTGTTGCTTGGGCCGCGGCAAAAGTAATCTCCATTGACCAGACCGCCCCTGGCGGCCGTCCGTCCCCCTTCTCAACCTACAGGGCAGCCTCTTCTTTTCCGCGACGGCAAAGCTCGCTGGGAGTGGCCAGTAGGGCCTTCACGCTCGGTGCGTTCGGTGCCGCGCGGTATACGGCGCAGAAATAGCAATCGCGGGCATCCACGTCCGGACACCGGGCGCGATTGCGCCAGCAGGGCTGCATCGGGTCAACCAGCAAGGGGCATTCGCTCCGGCGGTCGTACGGACAGTTGCGAAGCTGCCAGCAGGGCAACAAGGTCAGCAGGTGACGGATGCTGGCCAGGTTCAGGCGAGCCTCGCGTACAAGCCGGAGAATGGTTGCGATCCAAGGGTAGTCGTGCTCGGTGAAGTAGCGCGTACCCCGGGGAGACTTCAAGGGAATCAGCAACCCTTCCCGTTCGTACAGCCGAAGCAGGTCCACAGAGATCCCGAAGTGTCTGGCCACCGTCCCGATCTTGATGGCTCCGTTCGGGAGTCGGTTGTCTTTCCGTTTTACGGCGACGCGCATGTGTGTATCCGTGCTTGGCGGGTAAATGCCGAGACTTCTGCCAAGCCCAAAATGCTGGATCCGCATTTCATGTTCCAAGTCCGGTGTCCTGTAACTCCTTGATCCAGAAGCAGTTCTTTGAAAAGACGGCAGAGCTACGGAAAAGGGATCGTCTGCCTTTAGCCAATTGACGCACCGGCTGCACGCCCGTGCGCCAATTGGCACCGTCACTGCCACGCGCTGGCGTACAGTCAATCGGCTGCGGTCGGCTGGTCCAACCGTCGTGGAGTCACCCGGCGCCCGGCCGAAGCCGCCAGCTCTTGAGCATCCACCACAGCCAGCGCGGCAATGTTAACAATTTCTTCGACCTCCGCTCCTCGCTGCAGCACATGCACGGGCTTTGCCATGCCCATCAGAATTGGCCCGATGGCTTCGGCTCCTCCGAGGCGGATCAGCAACTTGTAGGCAATATTCGCCGAAGTCAGGTCGGGGAAGATCAACACGTTGGCCCCGCCGCGGAGTCGGCTGAACGGATAGGTCTGTTCGATAATTTCGGGGACCACGGCGGTATCGGCCTGCATTTCGCCATCCACCATCAAAGTCGGGTCCGCCTGCTGCACCAGCTCCGCGGCGCGCCGCATCTTTTCCGCCAACGGATGCTTCACGCTACCGAAGTTGGAAAAGGAAAGCATGGCCACACGGGGTGTGATGTCGAACCGGCGCGCGGTTTCCGCCGCACACAGCGCGATTTCCGCCAACTCTTCGGCAGTGGAGTCGATGTTGACCGCGCAGTCCGCCAAAAAGTAGATCTCACCCTGGCGGGTGATCAGGGCGTAACAGGCCGACACTTTGTGCAGGTCCTCGCGCATCTTGATGACCTGCAGCGCCGGGCGGATCGTGTCCGGATAGTGCTGTGTGACGCCACTGACCACCGCGTCCGCGTCGCCCTGATGCACCATCATGGAGGCGAACAGGTTGCGGTTCAGGATGAGTTCGCTGGCTTCGGAAAGGGTCACACCGCGGCGCTGGCGCAACCGATAGAGTTCCTCCGTATAGCTCTGCCGTTTCGGGGAACGGGCCGGGTCCACGATTTCCACGCCCGCGAGTGAAATCCCCAGCTCGGCCGCGCGGATCCGGATGGCTTCGGGGTTGCCGAGTAGGATCGGTCGGGCAATATTTTCCTCCACGAGGATGTGGCAGGCGCGCAGGATTTTGTCGTTCTCGCCTTCGGGGAAGACGACACGTTTCGGCTGCGCCTGGGCCTTGTGGATGAGCATGCGGCTGATCTCGCGCGCCTTGCCCAGGCGACGTTCCAGCCGTTCCCGGTATTCCTCCAGGTCGACCGGCTCCTGGGCAACTCCGCTTTCCATGGCGGCCTGAGCGACGGCCGCCGCTTCCCAAACCAGCACGCGCGGATCGAACGGCTTCGGGATAATGTACTCCGGACCAAAACGAATGTGCTCGAGACCATAGGCACGGCAGACCGAATCCGGCACGTCTTCTTTGGCCAACGCCGCCAGGGCTCGCGTGGCCGCCAGCTTCATTTCTTCGTTGATTGCCGTGGCGCGCACGTCGAGCGCGCCGCGGAAGATGAAGGGGAAGC
Source organism: Bacillota bacterium (assembly GCA_023511565.1). Taxonomy (GTDB): domain Bacteria; phylum Acidobacteriota; class Terriglobia; order Acidiferrales; family UBA7541; genus DSGC01. Next base: position 13,124 of record JAIMBE010000053.1, on the reverse strand, counting down.
CAAGCACGTTGTTGACTTGATTGGGATAGTCAGAGCGGCCCGTGGCCATCAAAACGTCGCTGCGCGTCGCCAAGGCGTCTTCGTAGGTGATCTCCGGATCCGGGTTGGCCATGGCGAAAACAATGGGCCGGTCGGCCATGGTGCGCAACATCTGGGGCGTGAGCGCGCCCTTGACCGACAAGCCGACGAACACATCGGCACCTTCGATGGCTTCCGCCAGCGTGCGCAGCTTCGTCTCCGCCGCGAAGCGCTCCTTGTAGGGATTCATGCCCTCCTTGCGTCCTTTGTAGATCACCCCCTGGGTGTCCACCATCAGAATGTTCTCCTGTTTCACGCCCAGCCGAACGTAATGCTCAGCACAGGCGATGCCAGAAGCGCCAGCCCCGTTGAACACCACACGAACGTTGCTGATCTCCTTGCCCACGATTTCCAGCGCGTTCAACAGTGCGGCACCCGAGATGATCGCCGTGCCGTGCTGATCGTCATGGAAGACGGGTATCTTCATTGTCCGCCGCAAAGTTTCTTCGATCAGGAAACATTCCGGCGCTTTGATGTCCTCAAGATTGATCCCGCCGAAGGTGGGTTCGAGCAGTTGGCAGACGCGAATCACCTCCTGCGGATCCGTCGAATCAATTTCGATGTCAAACACATCAATATCGGCGAAACGCTTGAAGAGCACACCCTTGCCTTCCATCACCGGCTTGCCCGCCAGGGCACCAATGTTCCCCAGACCCAGAACCGCAGTGCCGTTTGTCACCACTGCGACCAGGTTCCCACGCGCGGTGTACTTGAACGCTTCCCGCGGGTTCTTCCGGATTTCCAGGCAGGGTTCCGCCACCCCGGGTGTGTAGGCCAGGCTGAGGTCGCGTTGCGTCCGGCAGGGTTTTGTTGGAACGACTTCAATCTTTCCCGGCCGCTTGCCAAAATGGTAGTCGAGCGCATCTTGTCGATTGATGGCCATACTGCCTCCTCGCTGCAAAATCCACGTCCCCTTGTGGCCGCAAATAACCTCCATTTTGGAAGCAGAGCAGATTGGTAACCGTGCAAAATCTTGAGCGGAGTAGGTATAACCAATTCATAAAAAAAGACTTAACAGACACATTTTGGCCGCGATCTCGTCTGCTGCCAAGCTCTGGTGCGAAATGCCACAGCGTAGGTTTCTGGCTGTTTTGGCTGTGCGGATCGGCAAGTGGTGTCAGCCCACATAGGCAGTTTTTACAGAGATTTCGAGCCGAGAGGTCTCGACTCAGCAGCTCTGCCAGTTTCATGTTGCTGGTGGAGCTCGAAAGTGGGTGTGGCAGGTTCCGCAGAGGAACTGAGCCGATGTGTGAACCGGCGCATCTTTACCCAGTGGGAAAAACCGAGAATGTCAGTAATCCATGAAAATTGAGTCAATTACAGGAACCACTGCATTCCAACCGATGGCCCTGCTCTTGCCCGGTTCAAGGTGGAGGAACCACCGATGCCAAGGCATGCCGCACTGGAAGCTCCGCCTCCCCAACTGGATGTCCATTCGCCTTCTGCCGAGCCCGGGCAGCATGGTCAGGACACGAGCGCGCAAGAAACCGGCCGGGGACGTATCCCAACGCACAGCCGTGAACTTTTCCGTGAGACTCTGCTGGAGGTGAGTGCCACTCGCTACAAGCATCGGGCAGCGGATTTTCTGCTTTCGTTGACGGTGCACATCCTCGCTGTGGTCCTGCTGGTAATGGTTCCGCTGATGTACACAGAAACGATTGACTTGCATGCTTTTACTCAGACGCTTCTGGTGGCTCCGCCGCCCCCGCCTCCTCCACCGCCCCCGCCGGCTGTTGCCACGATTGCCCGTGCCGCCAAGGTTCCGCGGAGAATTTTCACTGCGGGCGGTAAGCTGATTGCACCGACGGCCATCCCCAAAGAGGTTCGGATTCTCAAAGAAGAGGCACTGCCGCCGGACATCGGCCTGGGCATCGGGGTCGAAGGGGGAGTGCCCGGGGGAGTTCCGGGTGGTCAACTGGGCGGGGTCATCGGAGGCATTGTGAGTAACGTCCCACGCACGCAGGTGCCTCTGCCACCGCCGCCCCAGAGACGAGAGCCTGTGCGGGTGGGCGGCCGAGTCTTGGCGCCAAGACTTATCCACGGGCCACAGCCGGACTACCCCATGCTGGCCCGTCAGGCGCGTGTGGAAGGCGATGTGGTCTTGGAGGCTGTCATTGACACGGCGGGCAACGTCGTCGAACTGCAGGTGCTCAGCGGCCATCCCTTGCTGGTCTCGGCTGCGCTGTCGGCAGTCTCCAAGTGGAAGTACCAGCCGACCATTCTGAACGATGAACCGGTGCCGGTGCGGTTGGAAGTGGTGGTGAAGTTCCGGTTGCAGTAAGGCAGGAGCGAACATCGCCATGTCTTGGCAGGAACGCTACGCCAGCAAGCTGACGACAGCGGTCCAGGCGCTGCGCTGTGTCGAATCGGGCAGCCGCGTGTACATTCATCCAGGATGTGCGGAGCCGGAAGTGTTGGCGGAGGCGTTGATCGAGCGGGCACCGTTTGTCCGGGACGTCGAAATCGTTCACTTGCTCACCCTGGGCAAGGCCCCCTATGTTCAGCCCGAGATGGCCGGACACTTCCGCCACAACGCCATGTTCATCGGCGCCAATGTGCGCGAGGCGGTCAACAGCGGCCGCGCCGACTACACGCCGATCTACTTGAGCGAGGTCGAAGGTCTGTTCGAAAGCGGCCAGATGCCGCTGGACGTGGCTTTGATTCAGGTTTCACCGCCGGATGCCCACGGCTTCTGCAGTTTCGGTGTGGGTGTGGATACGACGATGACCGCAGCCCGCTGCGCGCGGCATGTGATTGCTCAGGTCAACGATCAGATGCCCCGAACCTATGGCGACAGCTTCCTGCATGTGGATCAGATCGATGCGGTCGTCGAGGTCTCGCGGCCACTGTGCGAGCTGCCCCGTGAGCCCATCACGGATCTGCACCGCGCGATCGCCCGCAACGTCGCCAGCCTGATCGATGACGGTGCCACACTCCAGCTCGGCATCGGAGGCATTCCCGATGCCGTCCTGCTGGAATTGGAGAATCACAAAGACCTGGGCATCCACACCGAGATGCTTTCCGACAACGTGATCCCACTGATCGAATCCGGTGTCATCAACGGCCATCGCAAAACCCTGCATCCGCGCAAAGCCGTGCTGAGTTTTGTCCTGGGCACCAAGCCCCTGTTCGATTTCGTCCATCACAATCCGATCTTTGAGTTCCACCCGGTGGCGTACACCAACAACCCGTTCATCATTGCGCAGAACGAGCGGATGGTCGCGGTGAATTCCACCCTTCAAGTGGATCTCACCGGCCAGGTCTGCTCGGATTCGATTGGCACGTATCTCTACAGCGGATTCGGTGGGCAGGTGGACTTCATCCGCGGGGCCCGCCACTCGAAAGGCGGCAAGCCGATCATCGCCATGCCCTCGACCGCCAAAAACGGCACGATTTCACGCATCGTGCCCATCCTGAGCCCGGGGTCGGGCGTTGTGGCTTCGCGCGGCTCAATCCACTATGTGGTGACCGAGTTTGGCATCGCCTACCTGCACGGCAAATCCATCCGGGAGCGTGCAGAAGCTTTGATCCAGATCGCGCATCCGAAGTTCCGCGACGAGCTGTACGCCTACTGTGAAAAAACGAACTGGCTCCGCCGGCCGGCGCGCACAGACTTTTCCGTGGCGCACCAGGAAGCCGGACCGCAACCGCTCGACACCGTGCCGGCGGGTCCGACCCAGGAGTGAGCCATGGCCTCAGAACCTCGCGGCCGCGTCCAGATTGACCCGAACGAATGCAAGGGCTGCGGCCTGTGCATTGACGCCTGCCCGCCGCACTGCTTGGTGTTCACCGAAGAGCTGAGCCCCTACGGAGTGCATCCGGCGCACTATCTCGGCAGTGGCTGCACCGGCTGCGGCATCTGCTTCTATGTCTGTCCGGAGCCTGGCGCGATTGTTGTCTATCGGCTTTCCCCACCGCCGAAAGTCATCTCCACAACGGAGGCGAGTCGTGCGGCAACTTTGTAAAGGCAATGTCGCCGTCATTCAGGGTGCCGTGCTGGCCGGTTGTCGGGCCTATTACGGCTATCCCATCACGCCGGCCAGCGAAATTGCCGAAGCCGCTGCCTTCTACTTGCCGCAGGTGGGGGGAGTGTTTCTGCAGGCGGAAAGCGAAGTGGCCGCCATCAACATGGTCTACGGCGCGGCGGCGGCCGGGCAGCGCGTCATGACAGCCTCGTCCGGGCCGGGCATCAGCCTGATGCAGGAAGGGTTGTCGTACCTGGCCGGCGCAGAGCTGCCCTGCGTGGTCGTTGACGTGGTGCGCGGCGGCCCGGGTCTGGGCAACATCGCCCCGGAGCAGAGTGACTACTTCGCGCTGGTCAAAGGTGGAGGCCACGGCAACTATCGCAACCTCGTGCTCGCACCCGCCTCGGTGCAGGAGATGGCCGACTTGACCATGCTGGCGTTCGAACTGGCCGACCGGTACCGCAATCCGGCTGTCGTGCTCACCGATGGTTTCATTGGCCAGATGATGGAGCCGTTAGAACTGCACGCCCGCATCACTTCGCCTCCGGAAAAGCCCTGGGCGGTGCGGGGCACAGCAGCCACACGGAAAAACCTGATCACCTCCATTCATCTCGAGCCCGACGCGCTGGAAGCCCACGTCCGTAAGCTGGAGGCGAAATACCGCGAAGCGCAGGAGCGCGAGCCCCGGCACGAACTCTATCTGGCCGAGGATGCCGAGGTGTTGCTGGTCGGCTATGGCATCGTCTCGCGTGTGCTGCGGTCGGCGGCCGAGCAGGCCCGGGAACAGGGGCTGCGCGTTGGGCTGTTCCGGCCGATTACCCTGTGGCCGTTCCCGGTACAAGCCTTGCGCGAAGCAGCCCGTGACGTCCGTGCCGTGCTGGTCGTCGAGATGAGCACGGGCCAGATGGTCGAAGATGTTCGCCTGGCTCTGCGCGAGCAGGCGCCGGTGCACTTCTACAGTCGCGTCGGCGGCAACGTGCCGCTGGCCGAAGAAGTGAGCGCGAGAATCTTCGAGTGGGTGGAGACAGCAGTGCGCTGAGTCGTGGTTCCGGAGGGTCACGTGGCGGAATACGAGGTCGTGCACAGCAAATCGCCCGTCTTCTATCCGATTTATGAACGCAAGGCGGATCTGAAGCACCAGACGCACTATTGCCCGGGCTGCGGCCACGGCGTCGTGCATAAACTGATCGCCGAAACGATTGCCGACCTGGACCTGCAGGACCGCACGATCTTCGTCAGCCCGGTGGGCTGCTCGGTCTTCGCCTACTACTACTTCGATGTGGGCAATGTGCAGGCCGCCCATGGCCGCGCCTCGGCCGTGGCCACCGCGTTGAAACGGGCCTGCCCGGAGAGCATCGTGATCGCCTATCAGGGCGACGGCGACCTGGCCGCGATTGGCACGGCGGAAATCGTTCATGCGGCGAATCGCGGGGAAAATATCACCGTCTTTTTCATCAACAACGCGATTTACGGCATGACGGGCGGCCAGATGGCGCCCACCACGCTGGTCGGGCAAACGACGACCACTACGCCGTGGGGGCGCCGCCCGGTCAACGAAGGCTACCCGCTGCGGGTTTGTGAGCTGTTGGCCACACTCGAAGCGCCGGTCTACATCGAGCGCGTGGCGCTTTCTGACAACAAGAACATCATGAGAGCGCGCAGGGCAATCCGCAAAGCCATCGAATTGCAGCGGGACGGCGCCGGCTTTTCCCTCGTCGAAATCCTCTCCCCCTGCCCGACCATCTGGAAAATGACCCCGACCGAAGCCCGCGATTGGGTGGCGGAGAACATGATCCGCAATTTTCCGCTCGGGGTTTTCCGCGATCGCAGGCTCGCGATGCCAGGAAACGGCGGCCCGCCGCAGCGCTCTGTGGCCGAAGTGCTGGGTCTGACCAGTCCCTCCCTCGGAACGGAAGCGCCAGCGGCCGCAACGCCGACCGATACGCGCGAATGGAAAATGAAAATTGCCGGCTTCGGCGGCCAGGGAGTTCTGCTGCTGGGCCAGATTCTGGCAGAAATGGGCATGCGCGAAGGGAAGGAAGTGAGCTGGCTGCCCTCCTATGGCCCGGAGATGCGCAGCGGCAGTGCCCACTGCCACGTTTGTCTGTCGAGCCAGCGCATCGGTTCCCCGCTGATCGAGCACCCCAATGTGCTTGTGGCCATGAACGAAATTTCTCTCCGCAAGTTTGCGCCGAGCGTCACCCCGGGCGGCCTGATTCTCTACAACCGGCGCACGGTTCCCGCGGACCTCGGAGTGTCGAACGTGCGCCTGCTTCCGATCCCCGCTGCGGAACTAGCTGACCAGCTTGGTGCGGCCAAGGTCGGCAACATTGTCATGCTGGGTGCCCTGCTGGAGCTGACCGGTGCGCTCAGCTTTGCCACGGCAGAAGCTGTGCTGCAGGCCACCGTCAAGAACCCCGACCTGCTGGCCCTCGATCTGCGCGCACTCCAGGCAGGTCGTGACTGGGCTCGGCAACTCCCGCGCGAGGTGCGCTGAACGCTCGTCCTGTTTGCGCCCCGTATCCGGATTGTTTTCGCACCATCCGTTCCGCGGTTCCCAAGCCGGCCGGTGGGGAACGTTTGGTTTTGACCGTCACAGTAGTGCTGCGTGGGGACCGGTTCGCTCAGGCCGCTGTTTCTTCTGCACGCACTGTGAACACGGGACAAGGCGCCTCGCAGACGACCTGGTAGGTCGTGGCCGGAGGGAGATGGCCGGGAAAGCTTGCTGTTCTTCTGACTCCCATGACGATCAGGTCGGCGCCCATCGCGTGCGCTCGCTCCAGAATCGCGGCGGGCGCCGGGCCAAACGCCGCCAGCAACAGGGGCTGGCACCACGCCTGCGCTTCGGCCGGGAGCACCGCCTGCAGTCGTGCCAGCGCGCTGCGACGCATCGTTTCGCGGCGCCCGGAACGGGTTGTTTCGGTATCGCTGATGGCGTGCAAAATGGCCAGTCGCGCGTTGAATTCCCGCGCCAGCGAGAGGGCATACGCGGTGGCCCGCTCGGCTGCGGGTGTGAGATCGCAAGCGTAGAGAATCTGCTGGAATCGGATTTGGTGCGGGGCCTCAGCTCGAACCTGAGGTCCAACCGTCAGTACCGGACAGGGCGCCTTGCGGAAGATTTCCTCGGCCACGGAGCCGAGCATCAGCTTGCGCACACCCGTGCGGCCGTGCGTGCCGACGACCACCAGGTCCACGTTGTTTTCGGCGATCATTTTCTGCAAGCAGTCCCAGAGGTCACCCGTGCGGAGCAAGACTTGGTGCGGCACACCGCGCAACACGCCGGAGGTGAGCAGATTGGCCATTTCCTGCTCGGCGCGGCGCAGAGCCGTTCGGTTTGTCGACTGCCCGGAAGTCGGTGTTTCCCCGGACAGCACGTGGGCCAGGTACAACGTTGCATCGTAGTGCCGGGCAACCGACACCGCATACTGCAACGCACGTTCCGAACACGTAGAAAAGTCGGTTGCAAGCAGAATGTGTCGGAGTGCAACGTCCGATTTTGGTTCTGCCACCACCATCGTTTACTGCCTGTGGCTATCGCAGCCCGGCCAACTCCTGTAACGTGCGCCAGTTCTGCAGGCGGTCGGCCTGTGCCTGGAGGAGAAATTCATCCGGATGGCCCTGGTCATCGAAGTGGTGCGCGAAACGACCTTCCGTCCTGGCAAATTCAATGAAATCGAAGGGCTTTCCGGTCTTCGGCGAGATGTACCAGTCTTCCTTCATCGCAGGATTGCCTTGCAGGCTGAGCCGTTCGCGAATCCGTTCTCCTTTGCGCGGATCGTAGATGAGCAGTGGAAAGGCCCGCGAGTCCACGGCCAGGCGCGCTTGCAACGCGGCGCGGTCATCGCCGATGCCATGCTCGGGCATGCAGGCGGCATAGGCGATGACGACTGCGGGGCCTGGATATGCATTCGCCGTCAGAATGGCTTTGTAGAAGTGGTTCAGGTGGGCCGGGGTGGTCTGGGCCACGAAGACTCCCGGGTGCATCAGGGCGATTTCCGCCAGTTCCTTGCGCCGCTCCCGCTTGCCCGGCTGGGCCTTGCCGTAGGCCGCCATCTTGGCGTCCTGGGCGGTGAACGTGGCCGAGGAGCTCTGTCCGCCCGTGTTGGAGTACACCTGCGTGTCCAGCACGAGCACCTTGATGTCCATGCCAGAGACGAGCATGCGGGAAAGCGATTGGAAGCCGATGTCGTACAGCGCACCGTCGCCGCCCAGCACCCACAGTCGCCGTTCGGTGTGGCCTTCCTGGTCCCACCGCAGCCGGATGCCCATGGCGTCGGCCGGGGCATTTTCAAACAGAGAGTTGGTCCACGGCACATGGAACGGGTTGAAGGGATACGTCGAGCCGAACACCGTGTTGCAGCCCGTCGCCGCCACAATGCCGATGTTCCCCGCGCCGTACACAAACCCGGTCGCCGCCAGCATCAAGCGCACGGCGGTGGCTTCGCCGCAGCCCATGCACGAGCCGGCGCCGCCCGCATAGAGCAGGGCGCGGTCGCTCAGCATCATGTCGCCGAGCGAGCGCTCGTTGAGGAACCTGGCCGGTGTCGGGGGCAGGTGATGAAAGAGGTCCATCGCCAGATCGTATTGGCTCAGGTCGAGGTTCGTCTTGGGCACCATCCGGAGCGCCTCGTGTGTGCCGCACACCGTCACACATTCGCCGCAGCCCTTGCACTTGTCCGGGTCGATGAAAATACCGAACAGACCGCCGGCTTCGCCCTTCTTCTCGAACAGGTCGTAGTACTTCTGCGTTTTCGTGAACTGGTGGCGCAGCGCCTCGCGCCGGTCGGCGCGTTCGATGCGGCCGAGATAGGCCTCCAGCGTTCCGGGCTCAACGACTTTGGCCAGGATGGCGGTATCCGGGCATTCGTTGACACACTCCATGCAGCCGACACAGCGCTCGGCGACAAAGGCCGGAATCTCCGGCGCCAGATGGCGGAAGCTGCGCCGCATCGCGCTGGCCGGCGGCATCAGGCTGCGCGCCAGGAACCTGTCGGCTTCCAGTTCCGACTCAGCCCCGCGCGCGTAGCTGCCGATGATGCGTTCGCAGAAATCGGGGGGAACCAGCTCCGTCGAAGAAAGGCAGGGAGGTTGGTAGGGACGGCTCTCCGTTTTTGTTTCATCCGTCACGGGTTCTTCCTGCGGGAGAACCTCGGTGACTTCTTGAAAGCCTCGCCGCGCCGCGGCCATGTTGTCGGCCACAACCTGCTCACCGCGCTTGCCAAAATACTTGCGCAGGATCGCTTCCAGCGCTTCGAACAATTGGGCTTCGCTGAGGCCGGCGCGTTCGCGGAACGGGGTCAGCCGCAGAAACGCGCCCAGCAGCACGATGCCCTGCATGCGGATCTGCAAGTCTGTACGGCTCGCCGATTCACGTGCGATCCGCAGCGCATCGAGCGCATAGACCCGGTAGTGCTTTTCCCGGATCAGCTGACGGGCCTGCAACGGCAGGCTGTTCCACACCTGCTCCGGCGGCAGCGGGGATTGCAGGTAGATGATCCCGCCAGGCAGAAGGCCTTCGAGCGGATTGCCGGTGAGAAATGCGTTCTGATCCTGGATGGCTACGAAGTCCACCACCGCCAGTTCCGCATGCAACCGCACGGGCTCCGGCGCCAACGTCAGATAGTAATTTGTGGGCAGGCCCTTTTTCTCGGAGCCGTACTTCGGGAAGGCCTGCGCGTAGAGTCCGAACAGATCGGAGGCGACCGAAGCGATCACTTTGTTCGTCGTCACCGAGCCGAAGCCCCCGACGGAATGACCGCGCAGCGAGAACGCGGTTGCCGGGCGGACGTCCGGGTCAATGGCGAAGTCCAGCGCATCGGGATGCTTGACCCCGAGCACGAAGAATCGCTTCCCGTGGGGACGTTGCAGATGTTCCACCGCCGCAAGCAGGTGTCCGGGTCGAACGTCGCGCCCGCCGAGCCCAGCCACGCCGGAATAAACCTCCGGCATGTGCGAATGCGCGAGTTCGCCGTTTGTCCTGGCATCGGCCAGGGCCGCTTTTACCTCCATCGTCAGCGGGTTTGACTGAGCCAGCGGCACATCGGCCCGCTCAATCACAGCCACGGCACGGCACTTCTGCAGCCACCGGGCCAGCTGCCGACCAGGAAATGGCCGGAAGCTCGTCAGGTGAACGACACCCACCTTCACGCCCTGTTCCCGGAGCCAGTCCGCCACTGCTTCGGCTGTTTCCATCATCGAGCCGAGGCCGACAAGCGCGTATTCGGCGTCTTCCATCCGGTAGGCGCGGACGAAATCGTATTGGCGACCCGTCAGCGCGCTGTATTCGCGCATGGCGCGATCCAATGCCGGCGCAACGTGTTCGTAGAAGTAGCGCTGGGCGACTTTGCCCTTCATGTAGCTGTCCTGGTTTTGCACCGGACCGCTCAGCAACGGCCGCTGAGGGTCGAACAACCGTCGGATGCGTTCCGCAGGCGGGCCGACGAACTGCTTCATCAGCTCCGGTTCGGGCAGCCAAACCGTTTCCAGCGTGTGCGTGGTCAGAAAGCCGTCCTGCACATTCAGAAAAGGTGTTTCCGATTCTTCCGCTGCGCGCCGGGCAATCAGCGCCAAGTCGGCCGCTTCCTGAGCATTGCGCGCAAACAGGATTCCCCAGCCGGTATCGGCAACGCCCATCACGTCGTCGTGACCGCAGTGCACGTTGAGCGCCTGCGAAGTGAGCGCGCGGGCTCCCACGTGGAACACAACCGGCAGGCGCTTGCCGGCGATCACGTACAACACCTCCTTCATCAGGATGAGCCCCTGTCCGGAGGTGAAATTCGTCACGCGGCCGCCGGCAAGCGCAAAACCTTCGCAAGCCGACGCCGAGCTGTGTTCGGATTCCGGCTCGAGGAACTGCAGGGGTTCGCCCCACAAGTTGCGCTTGCCGTTGGCGTACTCCAGGGCGAAGCCATCCCCCATCGGTGTTGACGGCGTGATCGGGTAGGCGCAAGCCCCTTGCGAGATATGCGATTCCACCCAGACAACCGCACCTGAGCCGTCTACTGTGGCGCGCAGCCCGGGATAGCGCGGAGCTTCGGTTTCGGTTGCTTGAGCAATTTGTCGAATGTCAGGTTGTACGGGCACGATCCCCCTCCTGCCTGGAAAACTGCACAAGTGGTTCCAAGACTGCTCAGGCTAACTGCAACGATCAAAAAGACTTGTTATGCCGCTCTGGGGTGGCTTGGGGTTTTGTGCGCCAGTTCGCACAACAGCCTGCGCCAGTGGTCTCATGCCGGGGGGCGCCGGCTCGCCCGTATCCTACGGGGGTCTACAGCCTATACAGCGCAAACGATTTATTGCCGTCGTGCCGACTGTTCTGATGGACTTTGAGATGCTGGTTTCTAGGAGGGACGGGACGAATAGAGAGACGGAACCACAGCCTGCGGGGAATCGAATGCTGACCGTGAAGACCACCGATCCTGCTCTGCTGGCGCCAAGCGAGAGGTTCGAGCTCCGCGCGGCGACGGCAGCCGACCGGCCCGCACTGCTGGCCATGTACACGACGTTTGAGCCACGACCCGGCAGCTCAGGGATACCGCCGCGCTACGGACTCGAGCAGTGGCTCGACCGCGTGCAGCACTTCCCAAATTTGCTGCTCTGGTCTGGGGACCGCGTGGTCGGCCACGGCATCCTCTGCCCGCAAGACGATACCGCCGAAGTAGCTGTTTTCATCCACCAAGAGTACCGTGGTCGCGGATTGGGCACATTGCTGCTCAGCGAGCTGGTGCGGCAAGCGCGCCGGATGGGTCTGCGCCGGGTTTGGGGGATGACCGAACTGGACAACGTGCCGATGCTGCGTCTGGCGCATTCGCTGGGATTCGTTTCGGCCGATGACCCGCGCCAGTTCTACTTGGATCTGGACGAGCCCCACGACGATTGGAGTCCGGAGCGGCCGACCGCCTAGAAGCCTGTCTTTCTATCCCGGACACGCGAACACTTGGCCCAGAACCCTTCTGCTCGCTCCGGGCGGGTACGAAAGGGAACATCAAGAGGAAGCCGCAGGACTACGGAGAAAATTTCAGGCTCAGGACCAGCAGCGCCGCAAATACGATCGCCTGCGCCACTTCGCTCCAACCCAGCCGGCGGATGGGGAAGCGCTTGCCCAGTTGTCGCACCAGTCCCAAGGCCCGCAGCATCCCCGGCATGAAGGCGAGCACTGTCAGGGTGGGGAGTGCATCGCGTGCGCTGGCGGCGATCAGAAAGGCCACCAGCAGCAGGTGGTAGGTAAGGACTGGCCAGGCGAATCGCACCCGCTCCGCCCAGCTCTGGAAAGGGCGATGCGCCAGCAGTCCGCGCACGCGGTACTTGACGTAAATCACGCCCCCGGCGAAAAACAACAGATTCAGCAGCCACAGTTGCAGACCCGAACGATCCAGCTCCCCGCGTGCAGCCACCCAGGTGGCCGGGACTACCAGGGTGAGCAGGACGACTCCAACCAGCTCGGCAGCCAGGCTCCGTTTTTCATGGATTTCCCGGTCCGGATGCTGGGCCAGCGCTTTTTGCAGCAGATAAAGCGTGCCTACAGCGGCGAGCAGCACCAGCAGCACATGGCGCCGTTCCGCGAGGACCAGCCAGCCGCCGGCCAGTACTCCGATGCTGAACAGCAGCAGGTGCCGCGGGTCTGTCAGCACGCGCCAGGTGCCGTGCGAGTCAGCGGAGCCCCGCACCAGAAAGAGTGCCACGGCCGCCACCAGCACGAGCAGTACGGAAAGATTCGTCGTGCCGAGCATGAGCACCGCAGTCAGATACGGAACCAGCAGGATGCCCCACGCCCCGTGTTCTGCAGGCATGCGCAATGGGTAGTTCATCTTTTCCAGACACCGTTTCTGCGATGGAGATCGGATTTCAACCCTCCGGGGACAGCCGACGCTTGGATCGCCGCGCCCGACTTTTATTTATCCAAGCCGGCTGTCCCCCGGAGAGTGAACTGCGCCCCTGCGGAACACATCTGGTTGCCCAGGTGAGGGGGTAGTCTCCGCAGCAAGCGCAAGCCCGTAGAAAATCTGTGAGGAGCGGCCGCCGCTCAGGGGCAGACATGGTTGGTCTTGCCTGTGGCGTTTGCTCATCGCGCTCAGGTTTTTG
>JAIMBE010000052.1 GCA_023511565.1 Bacillota bacterium | reverse complement strand
TCGGAGTCCACCGTGAGCGTGTGGCACTCCAGACACAGCAGGTTGATCTGGCTGCGCCGCAACAGCCGCGGGTTCGAGGAGCCGTGCGGCACATGGCAGGCCATGCAACCTTCGGTTTTCACCGGCGCGTGTTCGAACACGAACGGTCCGGCTTTGTCCGTGTGACAGGTAAAGCAGACCGCGTCCTGTGCGGCGGTCGAGCGCAACTGACGCGTGACGAACCCGCCGTGCTGGTTGTGGCAATCCGTGCAGTCCACCAAGCCCTGATTGACCCGGTGGCGGAAGGGTCGGTCAAATTGAGGCTTCACCTCCAGGTGGCAGGTGTAGCACAACTCCGGCTGCGACTTGACCAGCAAGAATTGCTTTTCCTTGGCCGCGTGCACCGAGTGGCAGTCCACGCAGCTCACATCGTTGACGTTGTGGGCGGACCGAGCGAAATTGCTGTGCTCCTCGCCGTAGAGGTGGCACTGCAAGCAGCGTTCGCTGATCGTCTTTGTGGAGACGCCCTTGAAGTTGAAAATCTTGGTCTTGTCGCCGCCGGACTCGATGTGGTCAGCGCCCGGGCCGTGGCAGGCCTCGCAGCCCTGCCACTCGGGCCCGCGCCGTGTTTCCAGCATCGTTTTCCAGTGCGGCGTGACCTCGAATTTTTCATACACCTCAGCATGACAGGCCTGACAGGCTTCAGCACCGGCATACCGGCTCGCCTCGACCTGCTGCGTGCGTGGCCCGGCCACCGGGGTTTTTTTGCCCCCGGCGCCGCCGAACAGTTGTCCGGCCCCGAACAAGACAGCGCACAGCACGCCTCCCGCCAGCCAGATCCACTTCCGTGTGCAGTGAACGGTCATAGCTTGCTCCTTGAACCTGAACCGTTGGGGATCCCGAACTTCGGGATGGGGTGGGTATGGCAACCGATGGGTTGCCGTATAGCCGCGCGGATTCTATCACAGTTCCTGAACTCGCCTGTCGTTCCAGGCTTCTTCTTCTGTTTCGTTCTTGCAGGGCACATGGACTGGTCCTTCACCCGCTATTAGGCATAGGCGTGGAGCCCGGGTAGCAAGTAAGTTACTCCGAAGAAAGTGAACAATACCACCGCAAAACCGACAATGGCAAACAGGGCGGCGCGGCGGCCCCGCCAGCCACGGGTAATTCGCATGTGGAGGTAACCGGCATAGACCAGCCAGGTAATCAGTGCCCAGGTTTCCTTGGGATCCCAGCTCCAGTAGCTGCCCCAGGTGCGGTTCGCCCAGTAGGCTCCAGCCGCGATCATCAGGGTCAGCAGCGGGAAGGCGATGCCGATCGATTTGTAGATCAGCCGATCGAGTGTCTCGGCGCTGGGCAACATGCGCTCGAGTGCTTCGCGCCGCCACCACAGCAGCAGGTACAGCAGCGACGCCGCGATACTGCTGACCATCCCGGTCAGCAGGAACGGACTGGCCGAGAGGCTGGTGGGGAACAGACCTGCGGCCTGGGGTGAGGCATACATCCCTTCGCGGGCGCGCAACACAAACGCTGCCAGACCGAACCCCTGCACCAGCAGACCGATCAAGAACGCCCGGTTCGCCCAGGGCAAGAGGCTCTCCTGCTTGTTCCAAACGGCCCACAGGTACAGTCCCAGGGGGGTCAGCACCGCCACCAGCACGAGGAAAAACATCCAGCCGAGACCGGGCAGAACCACCATCAGCGGTTCGCCGCGCGCGATGAAGATCTCGCGGCCGGCGTTGACGTCCCACGCGGCGACCCGCAGCCCACCGCTGGCGTCGAACCGGCTGGCAATCCCCAGATAGATGGTCGCCACCAACCCGCTCGTGGCGGCCAGAAAGGTTTCGGTGCGTACCTGATCCTGAATCAGGAACATCAGAGCCAGGGCAAAGCTGACAGCGCACGCCGCGTAGCCGAGCATGGCCAGCGTCACGTGAATGTGCAGCCAGGTGGACTGCAGTGCCGGCACCAGCGGACGCACTTCGGAAGGCATCAGTTGCATCAGCAGCACACCGAGCACCGCCAGCGGCATCGTCACCGTGCCGATCACGCGCACACCATAGCGCCGCTCGACGAAGAGGGTCAGCAGGGCCAGCGTCCACACGACACTCAGCAGCATTTCGTAGAGATTCGCGAACGGCGGCCGGCCGGCGATGTACCAGCGGTGGCCGGCGGCTAGCGTATTCAGCACGAAGCCCGCCCAGGTCGCAGCCGAGGCAAACCGCACGTACCGTTCGTTGCCCACCAGGGCAAAACCCAAATAGAGCGCCATCGCTGCGCCATAGAAGACCAGCGCTCCATAGAGCAGATTCGCTTCGGTAAACACCGCTCCGCCCTGCAGCACGCTGAACAGCGGGGTCAGCAACAGGAGCAGGGCAGCCAGGCTGACCAGCACCAGCAAGGTGTTGCGGGTCGGGCCGACTTCGATCACGGTAGTGGTGCGTCCCATGATTCCCCCCTTGTGCACTTCAGCTCCGCACGACAACGGCATCCTCGGGGACGACAGCCTGCGGTTGCTGGCGGGCCAGCTCGTCGCGGATCAGCTCCATGAGTCGGCGGAAACGTTCCAGGAACTCGTCGCGATTCTTGCTCGCCGAAGCACCCACCCACAGCGCTTGGCGGCCGTGGCTGTCGCTCACCGGGACAACCCAGAAGCGCGTGTGCACCATGTAGAACGTCATGAGCAGGCCCAGTCCCATCAGAAGACAGCCCGCCCACACGGCCCATTGTCCGGGTTCATAGGCCACCTGCAGACCGGTGAAGTACCCCATCTGCAGGTCACGCACCTGGAAGGTGTACGGCGCGTTGCCCGAGTGAGAAAAGTCCGGGAAGCGCGGGAAGAGCCAGACCTTCCAGGTGTCACCTGACGTGGATTCGACCAGCAATTGAATGGCAGGATTGTTGGGCTCCTGAGAACGTGTGCGGATCTGGTTCCCCACAACAATGAAATCCGGCACGAATGCCGTCACGCGCACTGTCGTGGCCTCATCGAGCGCCACGGGCCGGTCCGGAAACAGCTCTGCTGTCACCGTGTGCTGGGGCGCCTGCGCAGCCGTCGCGAGCACGGTGAGCTTGGCCAGAGTGCCTGTCGAGCCGTAACTCGACTGGAAGAAACGCAGGCCGCGGTACACCAGCGGGTCGTTGACTTCGATCTCTTTGCGCAGCACTTCGCGGCCGTCTTCCAGCACCGTCAGGTTCGTCCACCAGCGGCGCGGAGTCCCATCCGGGTAGTTTTCCTGGCCGGCGTCGTCACAGCGAATCGTGAAGGGCAGGAGTTGCTCGGTGCCGTCGCGCCGTTCGATCCGGTTGGTCTGCTCATTTTGCCTCAGGGCCACAAACCCACGCCAACCCCACACCCCGTCCACAATTCCGCCTGCCAGAATCAACAGCAGGCTCGCGTGGACCACATAGGGTGCCAACCGGGCCACTCGGTGCCGTTCGATGTACAGCGACCAATCGCCATTCTTTCCCACCCGCTGGGGCTTCCAGCCCAGCCTCCGAAACACACGCTCGGCAGCCTGCAGGCCCATTTCCGCGTTGCGAATGGAAATTTCCTCTTGCAAAGGCAACGTCGCCTGAAAATGAGGGCCCGGACGCAGATACGGACGTGTGAAAAACCGCCAGGCCGTCGGAAAGCGCTCCAGCGATGCCAGAATGATGTTCAGCGCAAGCAGCGTCATCAGCGCGACAAACCACCACGAATGGAACACGTCGGTCAGGCCCAGCCGATCCAACCAGGCCAGTGTTTCCGGGTCGTACGCGTTTTCGAGTCGTTCCGGATCGGTCAATGGGCGCTGCAGAATCAGGGTGCCCGTCGCGGAGGCCAGTCCCAACAGAATCAGCAGAATGATGCCCGTTCGGATCGAACGCAACGCCCGAAAGATTTCCTGCAACAGGGCGTAGCTTGCTTTGGAGTCCATCTGTAAGCCTCGGTTCACATTCGCCGCTGAAAATCGCAACTCGTGTTCCACAGTATGGGGAACCGGAAAGTCTTTTGTTTGCTTTTGATTGCCGGAGGACCACCGGTTTCGCAGACACACCTGTGCGGAATATGACGCAAAAGGGATTTCTCAAAGGTTGAATTCTACGCATCCGTTCGCCGCTCTCGGCCCATTGCAAGGGGGCTCGGAAAGGGAAGACTCTGACCGCGAAACAGTTATCGCGCCTCAACGAACATGCCCAGCTTGGTGTCGAGACTGCATGGTCATCTAGGGCCGGCTGGCGCAGCCAGCATGCTTTCCGGCTGCGAAGGCCGCTCCCGAACCCGCTTCGGCGGGCGGGAAAACCTGTAGCGCGCCGGTACACGGGGCCTGTGGGAACGACCTCTTGTACTGTGCCGGTGTCCTACAGAGTGGGAGAAGGAGAGTCCATGGCTCATCGGGAAGCCTATTGTTTCTACTGCGGTGTGCCGCTCAGCGAGTTGGAACAGGTCATGGCCCAGTTCACTCCGGGTTATCAGTGTCGTCACTGCTGGAACCGCATGCGCGTGACGACGGACCCGGGCTGGCCCCCGGCCAGAACGGTTTCCAAGACGACACAACGGATCTATCGTTCAACTAAAAGGAGCGCGGCATGAGTCTGTTGAATGCCTATTCCTATGAAGTCGCCCTGCAGTGGACAGGTCGTCGTGCCGGTCATGCTACGGCCGCCGACTTCCCTGTGCTGGAGATTTCCGCCCCGCCGGAATTTTCCGGCGAGCCAGGGAAGTGGACCCCGGAACATCTGTTGGTGGCCTCCGTAGCCAGTTGCCTGATGACCACGTTTCTCGCGATTGCTTCGCTTTCCCGATTCGACGTGATAGCCTATCGCTCGAACGCGGTGGCTCGACTGGAGAAGGTACCGGGCGAAGGGTATCGGTTCACGGAAATCGTGTTGACACCCGTAATCGCTGTACAGCCGGCGGACCGTGAGAAAGCGGAAAAAGCGTTGCGACAGGCGGAAAAGCATTGCTTCATCAGCAATTCGCTGCGGACCACCGTGCAGGTCGAGCCGCAGTTTCTTGTCGCTGCACTCGAGCCAACGCGCTGACGCTGGTCAAGGGTCAGGGTGGCTGTCACGATGGGTCTAACCGAGCGGTTTCTCACCTGGTTGCGCCCGGCCGTCTATCTGGGCAATAACACACTCAGTCTGCTGGGCGCGGTCCTCACCACCAGCGCGGCAGTGACCATGCTCGGCTTCTGGGCGTTCGAGCTGTTCGGTCACGGCCATGTTCATCCCTATCTGGGCATCATCGTTTTTTTGATCTTACCGGGAATTTTCGTTCTCGGTCTGGTCCTGATTCCCGTGGGCGCATTCTGGCGGCGCTACAAGCTGCGTGTGGCTGGCCTGCTGCCCGATGTGTATCCCCACGTGGATTTTCGCGAGCCGATGCTGCGCCGGGCCGCGGGCTTGGTGGCCACGGCTACCGTGTTGAACATTGCCATCCTGGGTACGGCCAGCTACCGCGGTGTCACCTACATGGACTCCGTGCAATTTTGTGGGCAGACCTGCCACAACGTCATGGAGCCGGAGTTCACCGCCTACCGCAACTCACCCCATGCGCGGGTGGCCTGCGTAGATTGCCATATCGGTCCCGGCGCGCCCTGGTTTGTTCGCTCCAAGCTTTCCGGCGTGCGCCAGGTGTTTGCGGTCGCGTTCGATACGTACAATCGGCCGATCCCCACACCAGTGCGGGAACTGCGGCCGGCACGGGAAACCTGCGAGCAGTGTCACTGGCCGACCAAGTTCCACGGGGACAAGTTTCTGGTGCGCACCCGATATTCCGATGACGAGCAGAACACGCCACGGACGACCGTGCTCGTGTTGAAGATTGGCGGCCGCACCTGGCAGGGCTCGGTGGGCATCCACGGACGCCATTTCGACGAACGGGAGCGCGTCACCTACATCACCACCGACGATCGCCGCCAGGTGATTCCTTGGGTGAGTTACGTGGACGACGAAGGCAAACTTGTCGAATACACGGCGCAGGATGTCTCGGTGACCGCGCTGGAGTTGGCCCGGGGTGAGCGCCGCACGATGGACTGCATGGATTGCCACAACCGACCCACCCACATTTTCGAGTTGCCCGATCGCGCCGTGGACGAGGCCATCACCGAAGGTCGCATCAGCCGGCAGTTGCCGTTCGTGAAGAAAAAAGCGGTCGAGCTACTCACGGCCGACTACCCGGACAAATCTACGGCCCTGGCGCAAATCTACGCCGGTCTGACCACGTTCTACAGCGAGAACTACCCGGAGGTGTATCGCCAGCACCGCGCTTGGGTCGAACTCGCAGCCCAGCAGGTGCGTGCCATCTACGACCGGAACGTTTTTCCGCACATGAAAGTCAGCTGGGGCACGTACCCGAACAACCTGGGTCATATGGATTTTCTCGGCTGTTTCCGCTGCCATGGTGGGAGTCATCGCAGCGCTGATGGACGGGTCATCAATCCCGACTGCACCGCCTGTCACAGTATCCTGGCGATGGACGACCCGAACCCGGAAATCCTGCAGCAACTCGGAATCGGTACGCCCTGAAGCATGCGGCACGACCTCCGATGGAAAATCGTCACGGTGCTGGCCTGGATCGTCAGCGGCGGGATCGTGTGTGCCAACTGGGCGGGGCCGGCGCACGCACAGGAGGCCACGTGTTCGGCCTGCCACAGCGATCCCGACCTACGCTCCGAGTCCGGCCGGAGCCTGTTCGTTGACTCGGCCCAGCATGCCGGCAGCGTGCACGGCACCCTCGGATGCACCTCCTGTCACACGACCATTCGCGACTTCCCGCACCCGAAACGGATCCCCCGCGTGGATTGCTCGGCCTGCCATGCCGAAGCCTCGGCGGATTGGTCCGGCAGTGCCCATGGTCTTCTGGGTGCAGCCGCCTGCCTGAGCTGCCACGGGCCGCCGCATGAGATCGGTCGTGCCGCGGCCGCTTCTCCACGCTCTTGTGCCACCTGCCATGCCGAGGCCGTGCAACAGTACCAATCCAGCATCCACGCCCAGTTCCGGGCTGCCGGCGACGTTCAGAGCCCGACCTGCCAGAGCTGCCACGGCCCCACGCACCGGATTCGGCCTGCCCGGGATCCTGCCTCGCCGGTGGCACGACGCAATCTGCCGGAGACCTGTGGCGCCTGCCACGCCAATCCCGAGTTCTTAGCGCAGCACCCGATTCCGTTTGCGCGGCCCATCGAATCGTACCGATTGAGCGTGCACGGCCGCGCCGTCGCCGCCGGCCACGAGCAGGCCCCCTCCTGCTCGGACTGCCATTCAAGCCATGCGATTCTGCCCGCCCGCGATCCGCGCTCGACCATCAATCACTGGAACGTGCCGCAGACCTGTGGCGCGTGCCACACTGAGATTGCGAACACCTACAAGGAAAGCGTTCACGGACAGGCCGTCGCACGAGGAGTACGCGGTGCACCGGTCTGTACAGATTGCCACGGCGAGCACACCATCCTGGCACCGGCCGAACCGGAGTCGCTGGTCAACCCCGCGCGCGTCTCCACTGCTACCTGCGGCCGCTGCCACGCCGATGAACGACTTGCTGAACGCTACAACCTGCCGCTCGACAAGGTGCCCGCGTTCGAAGACAGCTACCACGGCCTGGCGCTGCGGGCCGGCTCGCAGACCGTGGCCAACTGTGCCTCCTGTCACGGCGTGCACAACATTCTGCCTTCTTCCGACCCGCGCTCTACAGTCCACCCGTCGAACCTCGCCAGCACCTGCGGCAAGTGCCACCCCGGTGCCGGCACGCGCTTTGCGCTCGGGCCGGTGCATGTTCGCCCCGCATCGGCCACCGAGCATCCCGTCGTCGCTTTCATCCGCATCACCTACTGGATTCTGATCCCGCTCGTCGTCGGCTTTCTGCTCCTCCACAACCTGCTCGATTTCCTGGCCAAGCTGATTCGCGGTCGCGTCGTGCCCCGCACCGGGGAGACATTGCCGCGGATGAATCTGCATTTCCGCATCGCACACTGGCTCACCGTGGTCAGTTTTCCGGTTCTGGTGGTCACCGGATTCGCGCTGAAATTTCCCGAACAGTGGTGGGCGCGGCCGTTGCTGCGGTGGGAGAGCGAATTTGCGTTGCGGGGCACGGTGCACCGCATCGCGGGTGTTGTGCTGCTTGTGTCGTTCGTCTACCACATCGTGCATCTGGCCCTCTCGCGCCGCGACCGGATCATCCTCCGGTTGCTTCGCCCCAGTCTCGAAGACCTCCGCGATCTGTGGGGCATGATCCGCTTCAACCTCGGGTGGGCACCGGAACGACCGCGCTTCGGCAAGTTCAGCTACGCCGAGAAAATCGAATACTGGGCTTTTGTGTGGGGCACGGTCGTAATGGCCGTCTCAGGTTTGCTGCTCTGGTTCAACAATTTCACACTCCGGTATTTCCCCAAGTGGGTCAGTGATGCCGCAACGGCCATTCACTACTACGAAGCCATCCTGGCCACCTTGGCGATTCTGGTCTGGCACTTCTACATGACGATTTTTGACCCGGACGTCTACCCCATGGACACGGCTTGGCTGACCGGACGTACCTCAGCCGAGCATATCCGGCACACGCGCCGCTTCGAGTACATTGTGGCGCTGTAACAGCAGGCGAAGCCCAAGCCGGCCGCGACGACCGCCGCTGAATCGGCGGACCCAAAACCGCCGAAGACGGCTGAAGCGCCGACTGCAGTCGACGACCCACCGGCGTGATCGTCTGCGGCAAGCCGTGTTTGTCTGGAGGCGGCGTTGGTAGGAAAATTGCTAGGAATTCTCTGCTGGTCTGAGGCCGCACCGCATTGTTCGTGGAGGGAAACATGAAGCGTATAGGGATGACCACCGCCATGCTCGCTTTTCTCTTGATTCCGGTGCTTTTGGTGGCGGGCCCACAAAGCAAAGGGGATCCGCAGGCGGGCAAGACGGTCTATGACAAAAAATGCGCCAACTGTCACGGCCCGAACGGTGAGGGCAAACCGGCGCTGGCAAAGGCGTTAAAGGTGGAGATCCGCCATCTGGGTTCGAAAGAAGTGCAGGCCAAAAGTGACGACGTGCTGGCCAAAGAGAGCAGCGAAGGCGTCGGCAAAATGGGGCCCGTCAAGGGATTGACCGAAAAAGACATTGCGGATGTTGTGGCGTATATTCGTTCCCTGAAGAAAGAATAAGCCGGGCGGCAGTCCTGTCTCCGTTGCGGTTGCGCTGCGCCAGAGCTCGCAGTGTGCGTGCCGTTTGCCCCAGGCGGCTGCGCCCGCAGCGAGCTTGTGAACCTGCTCGGCTCCCGGCGGAGGCCGCCGGCGGATACGCTCGTATGGACGTGCCTACAGGTCGGTTTCTTGTTTCCCTGGGGAAAACACTGCTGGCGACAGTGGTCAGCCTGATGGGATTCCCCCTGGGAGCGGCCCCAGGGTCTCCGGCACCTCAGCAGCCGAGCGCATCATCCGCCGCAGCCTCCTCGCCGCGCATCGCGGTGGGTGTGGAACTGCGCCTGCGCGACGAACTCCGCGACAACGCCGATTTTCGATCGGCAGAGGATTTTGAACATTTCCTCGGCTATCGTCTGCGTCTGGACCTGAAATTCCGTCTGTTGGAGCAGCTCGAGCTGTTTGTGCAGCCCCAGGATGTCTGGCTCGTCGATGCCGATACAGACAAAGTCGTCCACGACCTGAATACCAACCTGCATCAGGCCTGGCTCGCTTGGCGACCGGGCGGCAGCGGGCGCTGGGAACTGCAGGTTGGCCGGCAGGAGTTCATCTACGGCGAAGAGCGATTGATTGGTGCCTTCGGTTGGGACAACGTCGGTCGTGCCTTCGACGGTGCGCGTCTGCGCAGGCGGTCGGGCGCGTGGACCAACGACCTGTTTTGGGCGCGCCAGGTGCAGGTGCGCCGCGGCGGTGCACGCAGCCGCGACGGGCATCTGGACCTCTCCGGCGCCTACCTGACACGGGTCGCCGCGGATTCCCCGCGTCGCTGGGAAGTCTACGGCTTGTTTCTCCGCGACGGACTGCGCACACGCGGCGAATTGCTGCGCCAGCCGGGCAGCACACGCCTGTTCACCGCTGGCGTCCGGCTCGTGCATCGTCCACCGACCGGTTGGCGGTACTCAGTCGAGAACGCCTGGCAGTTGGGCGAGCGCGGACCCGATGCGCACCGCGCGGCCATGCTCATTGTGACCGCAGGACACACGTGGGATGTGCGCGGGAAGCCGCGCTGGCAGCTGGAGTATGCATTCGCTACCGGCGACAACCAACCCGCAGATGGACGCGCACACGAGTTCCACAATCTGTTCCCAACGAATCATCTCTGGTATGGCTATGCGGATCTCGTCGGATTGCGCAATCTGCATGCGCTGCGCGGAACCCTCGCCCTGACGCCGCACGCCAAGCTCACGGCTGAACTCGACCTGCACGCCTTCTGGCTCGCCGCGGCCCGCGGTCCCTGGAAGGATGCTGCCGGCCGGGTGCTCGGTTTTGATCCCACCGGGCGTTCCGGCAACGAAATCGGTCAAGAGTTGGATTTGACGCTGCGACTGCCACTCTCCCGGCATCTGCATCTGCTCGGCGGCTATTCGGTTTTCTTCCCCGGGACGTTTGCGCGGAACACACGCGGCTCCGCCCTCCACCACTTCGGCTATCTCCAGACCACCCTGCGGTTCTGACCCGGTGCGCCCCACAGCGGGTTGCATTTTCGCCGTCGCGCGTGTTAGCTAAACAGTGGCAATCGCATGCGTTCGCCTATCGTGCCGGTGGTTCTTCTGGGAGTTTCGGTGGGTGTGGCCGTCGGCGTCGGCGGCTATACCTTCGTGTATGCGCGCGGCGCGTCCTACCTGACCGACGACGCGGCGTCCTGCGCCAACTGCCACGTCATGCGCGAGTATTACGACAGCTGGCTGAAATCCAGCCACCGCGCCGTAGCCGTGTGCAACGATTGCCACACGCCGGCCTCCTGGCTGTCGAAGTATTCCACAAAAGCATCAAACGGCTTCTGGCACTCGCTGGCGTTCACCACGGGCCGGTTTCCCGATGTGATCCGGATCAAGCCGCACAACCGGCAGATCACCCAGCAGGCCTGTGAGAAATGTCACCCCAGTGTGGTCGAAGCGATGAACGGGCCGCACGCCGTGCAGGGGTCGTTGCTTTGCGTGTCCTGCCACGCGTCGGTCGGACACCCGAGGTGAGCTATGGCCGAAGTGGAACGCCTCTTTACGGGACGCTCTCTGCGTTGGATGGTGGTCACCGCGCTGCTCGCGGCCCTGGTGGCCGTCGGTGGGCTGGCGCTGCTGGTCAACATCATCGAACGCAAACAGGAGGCGCAAAACCCGTTCTTCCGCGTTGTCGCGCTCGACGACAACACCACCGACCCGGCCCTCTGGGGCAAGAATTTTCCGCTTCAGTATGACCTCTACCGGAACACGGTGGATCAGGTGCGCACGCGCTTCGGCGGCAGCGAGGCGCTGCCGCGTACGCCCACCGCGGCCGACCCGCGTTCGATTGTTTCGCAATCTCGACTGGAGGAAGACCCGCGCCTGAAACGCATGTGGGCCGGCTATCCGTTTGCTGTGGACTTCCGCGAAGAACGCGGCCACGCCTACATGCTCGAGGATCAGACGTTCACCCGGCGCGTGCTGGAATTCCCGCAGCCGGGCACCTGCCTGCATTGCCACGCCTCCGTCTACGTGGCCTACAAGACGGTGGGTGGGGGCGACCTGATTCGGGGCTTTGAAAAAGTCAACGCCCTGCCGTATCCGGAAGCGCGCAAGCTGGTCGAGCATCCGGTGGCCTGCATTGATTGCCACGACCCCCAGACGATGGCCCTGCGGATCACCCGCCCCGGGTTCCTGGAAGGCATCCGCGCGTTCCAAGCCGCGCAGGGCATCCCCGACTACGACCCGAACCGCATGGCCACCCGGCAGCAGATGCGCGCTTTTGTCTGCGCGCAGTGCCATGTGGAGTACTACTTCCGGGGCGCAGAAAAACGCCTCACCTATCCATGGAGCAAGGGACTCAAAGCGGATCAGATTCTCGCCTATTACGACGAGATCGGCTTCCGCGACTGGGTCCATGCCGAAACGGGTGCACCCGTGTTGAAAGCCCAGCACCCGGAGTTCGAGATGTGGAATCAGGGCATCCATGCGCGCTCCAATGTCACCTGTGCCGATTGCCACATGCCGTACCTGCGCGTGGGCGGTTTTAAGATCAGCGATCACCATGTGCGCAGTCCGTTGTTGAACATCAACCGCGCCTGCCAGGGGTGCCACCACTGGTCGGAAGAGGAGCTGCGCGAGCGCGCCTACACCATCCAGGAGCGCACCTTCGAACTGCGCAATGTGGCCATGGACGCCCTCATCGCCCTGCTCGACGATCTCCAGCGCGCGCGCACGGCGGGTGTGGCCCCGCAGCAACTCGATGCGGCGCGCAACTTCCAGCGTCGCGCACAATTCCTGCTGGACTTTGTCGAAGCGGAAAATTCCATGGGCTTCCATGCCCCGCAGGAGGCCATGCGCATCCTCGCCCTGGCAATCGAAAACGCGCGCCGCGGCCAGACAGCGCTCCGCCGCGAATGATGCGCGACCGACCGGGGTTCGGACAAAGCCGTTGGTGCGGTCGTCCGCAACGGCCGCTGGCCTGCGCCGCAGCGCTGTTCGTCGTGCTGACGGCTTGTTCGCCTTCCGCCCCGATTGCACCCGCACACCCACCCGCCCACGAGGAAATCACGGTGGTGGCTGCAGGCGACCTCCTGCTGGGACGTCGGCTGGGCCGGGCAATGGCTGAGTCGAAAGACTTCACGCTGCCGTTCCGTCCACTCGGCGCCGAACTGGCCGCGGCCGGGATCACCTTCGGCAATCTGGAAGGCCCGTTTTGCGCAGAGCCTCCGTATCCAGAGGCGGGCCTGACGTTCCGTGTGCGGCCGCAGGCCCTTGAGGGATTGCGGTTTGCCGGATTCGATGTGCTTTCGCTGGCCAACAACCATGTGCTGGATGGTGGTTCTGCCTGTCTGCGTTTCACGCTGGACCATCTACGCGGTGCGGGCATCCGGTCTGTCGGTGCAGGCGCAAACTTTTCGGAAGCCCACGCTCCTGCGATTGTTGAACGTGGCGGGGTGAAGTTTGCGTTCCTTGCGTACACCTATGCGGGGTATAACGACAGGCCCGGAGCCGACCGCCTCGTCGTCGCCGGCCGTAACGTCGAACACGTGCACCGCAATGTCACGGCCGCACGCGAACAGGCGGATGTCGTGCTGGTTTCGCTGCACGACGGCGCCGAATACACGCGCCGCGTGGCCCGGGAAACCGAGCAGTTTGCCCGTGCAGCCATCGAGGCGGGTGCCACCGCCATCTTCGGACATCATCCCCACGTGCCGCAGCGCGTCGAGGCATACCGCGGAGGCTGGATCTTCTATTCGCTCGGCAATTTCGCTTTTGAGCAGCGCGCACCCGGCACCCGCACCGGTCTGATGGTGCGGCTGACGTTTGTCGGTCCTGCCCTCGAACGGGTCGAAGCAATCCCCGTCTTCATCGAGCCATTCTCCCAACCCGGACACGCCACCGCCGAGCAAGCCCGCGCCATTCTCCAAGTCATCGGATGGGCCGATTCGACGCTTTGGGTTCGTTCGAAACCCTCGGCGACAGCCGCGGTGGCACGCTGACGGCGGCGCGCCGCTCAAGCCCTTGAGTGGTGCAGACCGGCCGAAGGAGTTCCGCCGAGTGTCTTCCGCGGCAGTTCGACCAGTTCGATCAGCACTTTGCGGCCTTCCGACGTGGTGGCCAGGAAAAAATTCACGCGGGTCTGGTTGGCTCCGGCGCGTGGCTCCGGGTGGATGGCGCGGATCCCCAGACTGCTGAGCAGTTGCGTGGCCCGGTCCACATCCGTGACCAGGTATTCCACCTGCTGGATGCCTTCACCGAACTTTTCCAGGAAACGGGCGATGGCGCCCTGGCCGGTGCGCGTGGTCAAAATGTCGAGCCGTGCCGTTTCCGTGTGCAGCTCGAATTCTTCGGCGTCCTGGTCTGGCGGTACTTGGGCCAGCGGGGGGCGGCCCCAGGCGCGGTGGATATCTGCAAAACGATCGGGTTGCACGGCCACACCCACGGTCGGGGCCCCGGCCAGTAGCCCGGCCAATTCGCTCTGCTGACGCCACGGCGCCACTGCCGCTTCGCCGAGGGCTTGACCGAATGCATAGAGGCCTTCGGCAGCCCGCTGGCGGACAGACGGTTCCGTGTGGGCCAGCTCAGCAATCCACGTGCGCAGCTCACTCACCAAAGCCCTCAGGAAACTCCCGCGTGGATGGGGGTGCGGCCGGCGGCGCCTGCCGGGACCGTTGCAGTGCGCGCTGCTCGGCTTTGGAGGCGGCCACCGAAGCCAAAATCGAGCTGGTCAGCACCACGGCCACTACGCCCAGCGCGAGACCAATCGGCACATGCACCCACTGCACCGCAAGCATCTTCACGCCGATGAAGATCAGCACAATGGAGAGCCCGACACTCAGATAGCGGAAGTAGGGCAGGATGCCCGCTAGCAGAAAGTAAAGCGCGCGTAGCCCCAGAATGGCGAACACGTTCGAGGTGTAGACAATAAACGGATCGCGGGTGATGGCAAAGATCGCCGGGATGGAATCGACGGCAAAGGCCAGGTCCGTCGTTTCCACCACGAGCAGAACCAGGAACATCGGCGTGGCATAGAATTTCCCCCCGCGCGAAATGAAAAATTTCTGTCCCTGGTAGGTTTCCGTCACCCGCAGGTATTTTCGGGCCCAGCGAAAAACCGGATTCTGCTCCGGATGAATATTTTCCGGTTTGTGGCGGAGCATCTTCACGCCGGTGAAGATGACGAACGCGCCGAAGAAGTAGAGAATCCACTCGAACCGAGCGATCAGCTCCACGCCGAGCCAGATCATCAGCCCGCGCATGATCAGCGCGCCGAGAATCCCCCAGAAGAGCACGCGGTGCTGGTAGCGAGGCTCCACACCGAAATACTGGAACAGCGCCACGAACACAAAAATGTTGTCCACGCTCAGCGATTTTTCGATCAGGTAGCCCGTCAGAAATTCCAGACCGCTCTGGTGACCACTGTAGTACCAGATGCCGGCATTGAACAGCAGCGCCAGCGCCACCCACACGACGCTCCAGGCGGTAGCCTCCCGAAGCGAAATCACATGAGCCTTGCGGTGAAACACCCCCAGGTCGAGCGCCAGCATCAGCAGTACGAACCCGTTGAACAGAATCCAGAGCGTCACTGTGCCCATGGTTCGCAGGCGCCTCGTCCGTCTGCTGGAGGTTTCATTGCGGACTCTCCTGGGGGAGTTTGCCGTTCAGGTTGGACAGTTCGATGCGTGTGCTTGCTCCCGGGCGGATTTCCACCGGCACGTCCCAGCGCAGACGCGCGTCTCCGACCAGGGCTTCCCCTTCCAGTGTGCTGAGCCAGTACCGGCCGGCTGGCAGGTTCACGAATCCCGCCCGGCCGTTCAGGTCGGTTTCGGTCTGTGCGGCCAGATAGCGGGTTTGCGCCAGCTCCAGCGCGTGGTGGCGCACCCGGCGACGGCGCTCGGCCTGCTCGCGTCGCCAGCGCTGTTCCGCGTCCAGGTGCGTCAGGTAGAGGTCCAGACCGTCCTTGGTGTGCGGCAGGGTTTCGATTGTCTTGCGCACCTGTTCCAGATAGTGCCGCTTTTCTCGCTCGTACTTTTCCGGATTGCGTTCCCGGTCGCGTTCATCGTATCGGGCACGGGGAAACCCCACGGTCACGTCGCCGGCGTTTCGTGCCAGATACGCTTCCAGGAATTCGGGTATGTTCAGGATGTCGTCGGCGCTCAGCTCCTGCGTGAACTCTGTCCCGGAGAGCCGCACAGACTGCTTGCGCAGCATCCACTGTTTCAACTCCGGCGAAACTTTCAAGCGTTCGACAAACGCGACGAAATCCGTCTGGGGTTCGGCCTGTTCTGCTTCCTGCTGGATTTCGGCGAAGCTCTTCCGCAGCAGGTAAATCGTCAGGTGGCGCACCGGTTCCGGCCGCCCGGCCGTCGGCGCGACGCGCACCACGATTTCCAACGAACCGGGTTGTGCGGTCAGGGGAAGCGCGGCGAGCAGCAACAGCAGCGCGCAGCGACAGTGGCCATGGCGGCTCATGCCTTCATCCGAACAGACATCCTAACAGATCCCGATCGCTCTGCGCAGTACCCTTGGCGTAGGCAGTTCCTGCATCCAGTGCGGCACGGCTGTGGTGGGGTGGGTTCGTGCTGCCGGCGACAAGCACCGGCCCGGGCATTTCCGGTGTGCTCACAACAGACGGAAGGTCACTTCGATGGGAACGCGCACGGCCACGGGCTTGCCGTTTGGACCGATGGCGGGCTTGAAAATCCAGGTGCGCACAGCTTCGATGGCTTTTTCATCCAGGCCGAGCCCGACTCCTTTGATCACCCGGATGTTGGTTGCGCGTCCGTCCGGGGTGATGATGGCTTCCAGCACCACCGTACCTTGATATTTTGCTTTGCGCGCTTCTTCGGAGTATTTCGGGTCCGGGCAGTAATCGCACGCCGGGTAGCTGACTCCGCCGCGGCCGGGGCGATAGACTCCACCACCAAACCCGCCGCCCTCGCCGGGCCCGAGGCCTCCGCCCGTACCGCTGCCGATCCCGCCGCCTTCACCGGTGCCGATGCCGCCGCCCGATCCCGGTCCTCCTGAACCGGTGATGAGTTTCTGCAGCGGGTCGCCCCAGTTCGGCAGGTTGTTGCTGGCCACGAGCACGTCCGGTGGGCCGATCAGAGTGGGCTCGATGGCCATCTTGGGCTGGGGGTTTTTCGGTGCCGCCAAGGGCTTCGCCAGTTGCTTGGTGTCAAAACGGGGCAGACGACCCTTCGTGGGTGGGACAGGATTGCGTTCGCCGCCGCCCCCGCCACCACTGGGTTTTTCGCCGCCGGGCGGCAACGTCAGCTTGTAGTCGCTGATGTCAACGGGTACAACGGTTTTGATCGGGGTGGGCTCCGTTGTTTCTGCTTGCCGGGCCAAGGGCACGGTGAGCAACGCAATCACCAGCAGATGGAGTGCCAGCGAGATGGCCTGACTCTTACGGTACGCCGTACGCCGCGGCCAGATTTCTTTCACGGGGACCGGCTTCGAGCTTACCGCTAGTGGCGGCAGCTTCGGCGGCGCGATCCAGTCGCGCAGGTTGCGCCAGAACATTCTGGCGCTCGATTCCCAGGCTACCAGCAGCCGTCCGTCCGGCTTGGCATGGCGCAAGTGGGGGGGCAGGGGGCGGAACAGCTCACGCAGATTTTCCCAAAAGCCAGCGCCAAAGTGAAACTCACCCAGCGAACTGGGCGTATGGGCAGGCACTTTGACGGGCCGTTCGCTCAGATAGTCCTTCAGGCGAGAAAAGAAACCTTTCACCCACGGTTCGCTCGGTACCTGAAAGTGAGGCGTCCATTCCCGCTGCGGGGTCAGATTCGGCTCCCGGTCTGCCATCCCTTAGCTCTCTCCAGTCTCGGACAGGCTGGGCTGCTACCGTAAGTTTAGATTCCCCCCAGACCGAAAGGATGTCTGGAGTCCGGCTGACAGCGGTGCCAATTCATTGTAACATACCCGCCTTGCTTTCTGAGAACAGTTTCCGCCCGGCGAACAGCGCCGTCAAGTGCCACAGAGCGATTCGATGAAC
>JAIMBE010000051.1 GCA_023511565.1 Bacillota bacterium | reverse complement strand
CTTGAGGGCGGCGAGGGGGATCACCTCCTCGGTCTCGGGCCGGCCCTTGACGCAGACGCGCACGCCCTTGTCGGTCTTCTCCACGAAGAAGGAGACCTTCTCGGAGACGTTCGCGCTCCGGCCACCCTCGTACTCGCACTCGACGCCGGCCTTGTGGCAGGCCTCCCGGTAGGGAGCGAGCGCGGCCCGGTAGGCGTCCTTCGCCTCGGCGACCAGGGCGCGGGCCTTGTCGGCCAGCGCCTTCGCCTCGGCCTGGGCCTCGGTCAGCTTGGCCTTGGCCTCTTCGACCGGCTTGCGGAGGGCGTCGAGCTCGGCCTGGGAGACCTTGGGCTCGGCCTGCTTCTCGGTCTTTGGTACCTTGGGTTCCTTCGGCTCTGCCGCCTTTCCCGCAGGGGCCTTCTCCGCGGCACCCGTCTTCCGGGCCGGGGGCTTCTTCGCCCCGGCCGCCTTCTTGCCCTTGGTCTTCGCCATCGTCGTACCTCCTTTGTGACGTTCAGGAAGCGGCACCATGCCGCCCCTTTCAGGGGTCACATGAGGGCGGGCTCTGGCACATAAATCAAGTCATTCCAGAGGCTTACGGCGTGATACCCGGACGGGCGGAAAGGGGCGCGGACAGCGTGGCAGCGCTACGGCCCGGGCGGCAGGCGGAGGCGTCCCGCGCCGGCTCGGGTCAGAAGCTCACGCTCAGACCGACGCCGAAGGCCGGGTCGAACCGGCCACGCCTGCCTGCCGCGCCGAACGCGGCGCAGGCAGGGAAGAGGTCCGAGTAGTCCTGCGTGACGTAGGCCCCCAGGTCCTCTTCCTTGGTCAGCTTGCCGTCGGCGTTCTTGGCCTTCACCTCGTCGACGTAGGTCTGCATGGTGGCCCGGGCGACCAGCGTCACGGTATCGACGATCTTGTTCTTGATCGCCTCCTTGCGCTGAAGCTCGCTCGCTTCATCCAGCACCTTGGTCTTCTCGTCGAGGAAGTTCACGCCCTTGCGGGCGAGCCAGCCGATCAGGGCCGTGATGATCGAGCCCAGGGCGGTGATGGCCGCCACCAGCACCATCGCGGTGGTTTCACTCATCGCGTATCACCTCCTTCCTTTCGGCTTCCTCAATCGCGCACTCCCACCCGGACCTTGAGCCATCCGGGCACGAAGGACTCGAACTTCGAGTCGCGCTCGGCGAGCTCGATGTACCGGACGCACTGGAGCGAATCGAGCGCGCGCAGGACGCAGAGCCGATACCAGGGCGCGACGGCGAGCGCTCGCCTCAGGGCGTCGACGGTCCGGGGGCCGACCACGCCGTCCACCGGGAGGTCGGGGTACTTCGTCCCCTTCCCGTGCAGGACGTTGAGCGTCCGCTGCAGGAACCGCTTCACCACCGGCATCCCGCAGTTGACGCCCGCGTCGAGGAGCTCCTCGGCGATCTCCTGGTCCGGGATCTCGTCACCCCTGAGGTCGTCCCAGTACCTCCGCCGGTAGATGTCGAGCACCTTCGTGTACGGGATGTCGCGCATGGGTCCGGCGTAGCCGTTCTTGAGGGCGACCTTGCGGGTGACGCCGTAGTGGGTCTCGCCGCCGGGGTCGTCGGGGTGGTTCACGTACCCGGTCGGGCTCTCGATGTCCTCGAAATAGCCGTAGGAGCCGACCCGGTGTGCGTCTACCGTGCCACCGCCGATCTGCTGGAAGTGCAACTGGAAACTATTGTCCGGTATGAGGATGTAGGGGCCTTCCTGCACGGCGCCGAAGCCCTCGAAGCCCATGCCGGAAGCTCCAAGGGCCACGTGAGCCGCAGGTCTCACGCGGATATGCGACTCGACGTCGTACAGGACGAGGATGGCCGAGGCGGTCGGCGGCATGAAGTTGGCCACGCTCACGGTCAGGCCGCCGCCCACGCCCCCGTTCACGATGTCGTTCTGGTTCTCGAGGCCGGAGAACGCGCCCGAGATCGCGGCGTCTCGCCAAACCGTCAGATTCTTCGACCGGGTGAAGCACCGGAATTTACCCACCTGGCGGCGGACGCTTCCCACGA
The DNA here is from genome assembly GCA_023511565.1 of Bacillota bacterium. Classification (GTDB taxonomy): domain Bacteria; phylum Acidobacteriota; class Terriglobia; order Acidiferrales; family UBA7541; genus DSGC01. The sequence goes on along the minus strand of JAIMBE010000051.1, from coordinate 15,616 downwards.
AGAGGGCCGGCAGCGTCGGATGCCGCCCCGTGAGGCTGGGGATCGTCTTGGAAAGGAAAGCCGTGAAAGTGGTGGCCGGATCGGCGCCAACCGATCAGTTTGGCTTGATGGTGCGGGATTATACCGGGGGCAGCCATTTTCTGCTGATGCGTTTGGGATGTAGTTTCTTTGGGCTGCTGATGAGGTGCAAAAAGTGGTGTCAGCTGCGATGGCAAATACGCGCCTTTGCGTGCGCGCACCAACGAACGTGGGACGAGTGCAAAGGTGCCCTAAATCCAAGTCAGGTCAAGAGTTGTGCACAAGCGTGCATCTACGGGCGCCGACATGCTCAAACGCCTGGACGGCCTTTCGTGGAATCCTAATTCCTGTGCGTTTGCCCGTTCCGCCACTTCCGCATCGTTGCGTAACATGCTATCAGACAAGACCTTGTATCGCCATCAGGGCATTCCACACGTGAGTTTCATTTTTGCTCGGTGCCGGTAGAGCGGCAGAGTATGTGTTGCGCGGTGCGGGCAAAGTGTACGACCTTTTGGTGCTGCTCCGGGTGAAGTTCACCGACTCGAACCTGCAACCCTTCGTTGGACAGGAGACCTGGTGCGCGGTCGTGGAGATCGAAAATCCGGGTGTTCGGCCCGGAGTCGCGAGCCGGACCGGGAGCCATTCTTCTCGTTTTGGCTGCAACCGAGCCTGCCTCGAACCGTTTTCTGGCGCAGGCATGCTGGCCTTGCGAAACCGGCGGTCAGGTACGGCGCAAGCGCAGCAACAGAATGGTTCCGGCGAAAAAGAAGGTGCCGGCAACGGCGAAGGCCAGGCTGGCAGAGTAACGGCTCCAGAGGAGACCCACGACGAAGCTGGAGACGAAATCTCCCACTGCGTTGACCGCTGCCAGAGTTCCAAACGCCATGCCGTGCTGTTGTCGCGAGACCAGTTCCGCGGCGAGGGAATCTTCCAGTGTCTCCTCGATCCCCACGACAATCCCAGCCGCGGCAAACACCGCCGCCAGCAGGGGCACGTTTGCCGGTTGCAGCATCAGGACCAGGGCCATGCCAACTGCAAGTCCGTAGCCGGCGGCCAGGACAACGCGGCGATTCGGTACACGGTCGGAAAGCCAGCCGCTGAGGTAACTCGAGGCAGCGTAAAAGGCGTTGTGCAGAATATACAGTCCTGCGGCGATGCTGGCGGCGGCCTGCGGGCCGTGCGTCGGGGTCAGGGCTTGGATTGCAAACAGGGTCAGCAGCGTGTGCGAGAAGTCGCCGAGCCCGAAGATGCCCACGGCGAGAAGGAATCTCTGGAAAGAGGATGGCAGTTGGCGCACACTGAGCCAGAACGAAGCCACAGCGGGTCTGGGATTTGGTTTCTCGCGTACCAGAAAACCGAACGTCAACACGGCAAGGATGCCTGGCACCAAAGTCCACGCCATCACGCGGTGGTAGTTGTGCGAGGTTACCTGGAGCAGCCATAGGGCGGTGAGAGGCGCGACCAGGGCACCGAGCGTATCCATCATCCGCTCGAATCCAAAGGCACGGCCGTAGGCCTCGGGGGAAACGCTTGCTGCCAGCAGGGCCTTGCGTCCCGGAGTTCGTATGCCCCGTCCGAACCACGCACTGACGCGAGCAAGCAGCACATGGAAGGCGCTGGTTGCCAAAGCCAGGGCCCCAGTGGCGAGCGTCGTCAGCAGATAACCGCTCTGGACGAGTGGCACCTTCCGTCGGAGACGGTCGGTGTAATAGCCAGCTGCCAGTTTAGAGAAGCTGGAGAGGCCGTCGGCTGTTCCCTCAATTACTCCCAGCCAGCCAGGCCCGGCACCGAGCGATGCCAGCAAGGCAGGCAAGATGGTTGTGGCGATCTCGTGGCTCCAATCGCTGAACAAGCTGGTCAGTCCAATCCCGAGCGTCGTGCGATTGAGCCATCGGTTCCGCACGGTTGTTTCCGAGCCGCCGCCTGCGTTCATTGTGCCAGCGGGCGGAAGCGGCCACGAGCCAGGTAGCTCAGCGCGGTGCCCAGCAGCAAGCCGACCACATAGCCGTAGGGCAGACCCACGCACAGCAGACCGACCAGCAGGACCAGCGCGAAATCGCCTTTGGCCGGCGCCGCATCCGCAATCAGCTTCAGCAGAGCCAGCGCTTCGAACAGCAGGATCACTCCCAGCACGGGCTTGGGGAAAAGCTCGATGGCCAGATGGAAGCCTCGGCTCAGGAACAGTCCCAGGGCCACGTAAATCGAGCCTTCGATGATCACCGAGCCGCCGGTCCGCCCCCCGAACGTGTAGTGCCCGGCCACGCCACCCGAACCGTGGCAAGTGGGAATGCCGCCGAAGAACGGATTCAGCAGGTTCATCAGGGAATACGTCAAGCCGATCCGCCGCAGGGAAAGATTCCGTTCCGGAAAGAAATCTGTGATCACCTGTCGCGTCGCCAGTATGGAATTGCCCAGCGAGAGCGGCAACTGGGGCAGGGCCAGCAGCAGAAATCCCGTCCACACGTCGGCCGGCGCGGGTATGTGAAGCGTTGGCAGGTTGAATCCAAAGCTGCGCGCCAGCATGCCGCCGTCCAGCCGTGTAGTCAGGGCATAGATGAGACCAAGCAGAATGACGACCGGAGCCGGAGGGAACCTGCGGTTCCCGATCAAAGCCAGTGTGATCACAAAGCTCGCCGCAGCGAGGGTGTAGCCCGGCCAGCCATCGGCCGGCACGAAGTCCGTAAGCGCCAGCAGGGCCAGTTGTACCCCCAACCCGAACTGGATCCCGCGCACCACAGTCTTGGGCACCACACGTCCCAGCCATTCCAGCCATCCGGTCAGGACCAGCAGCAACATCAGCAGTCCGATCGCCAGGCCGCCTCCGTAAAGGAGATTCCCGGTCAGCTTCTGGGTGAGCACAATCACCGCCATCGCTTTCAACGGTTGAACCGGCATGGGCAGGCCGTAGGCGAGGCCGGTGACAATCTGCATCCCGCCGAACATCACCAGCACACTCGTGGTGTCCAAGCCCGCAACCAGAATCAGTCCGACAATCAGAGGGAAGTCCGTGCCAAAATCGCCGAAAGCGCCGGAGAGTTCATTCCGGTCAAATCGAACCCACGGTTGCATGCGCCCCATTGTAGCTTTTCTTTGTTGTTTCCTCGCGGACGCGATACAAAACGTTGCTCTTTCAGGGTCGCACACAGTCTTCCCAACCCATGCGAGAACCTGTTGCAAAACTTCGGAGGCCCCTCGAAGGCTTTGCCTTCTGCGGGGCCCGACCGGTTTTACAACTGCTCCTCGGGAAACGTCGTTCGTCGCAGCCCACACGGCATGGGGACCAGACACCCCCTCAGCAGGCGTGGCGCAACCGGATTTAGAGAAGCCGTTCACATCGCAATCCGCCGACTGACAGAAATAGTGCTCGGTCCGCAGCATTCCAGGAGCAGATGACGAACAGCGCGACGGCGTCTCGAATTCTTCTTTCTCGATGAGAGACTCGCGCTCTTCTTGCTCGGCCGCTCCCACTGCTTCACTCGGTTCCGGCCCGCTGAGTGAATGTCCGGCAGTGCCGAGTCAACAGCTTATCCGTTGGAATCTTGACCTTGACGATTCCTCTCTACAGGTTGCCATATCTCCCACTTCGACCTCAGCGGCTCGGCGGCTCAGCGCGGCGCGGGATGGGTAAGTATTCGACCGAAGGCTGGCGGCGTACCGGCTGCGGATAAAGGGCCATGAGCTGGTAGATTTCGCGAGGCATGTTGGAACGCACGTTCAAGCCGAGACGGCGGGCTTCTTCGAAAGTGATCGGGTAGTCGTGGGTCCAGGTGCCGGTGGAGAACTTTTCCGCCAGCGCGGCGGCCTTTTCGGCCGGCAGACTGCGGGTGAGCAGCTCGCGGACGGCATCGCGGACCTGCGTAATCGCTTTTTCGGCGATGTCGGCCAGGATGAGCGTCTGATCGTCCACTTCACTGAGCGGTTTCCGGGCGATAACCTTCAGCAACGAGGCCGCCGGATACTGCCCGAGCTGTGGATCGACCGGGCCGAGCACGGCGTGGGGGGACATGACAATTTCGTCCGCGGCCAGAGCAATCAACGTGCCCCCCGACATGGCGTAGTGCGGAACAAACACCGTCACCTTTCCCTTGTGACTCCGCACGGCCCGGGCAATCTGCAGCGAGGCGAGCACGAGTCCGCCCGGCGTGTGCAGCACAAGATCGAGCGGAACTTCCGGGTCGGTCATCTCGCAGGCCCGGAGAACTGCTTCCGCATCGTTGACGTCAATGAAGCGCATCAGCGGAAACCCGAGCAGGCTCATCGTCTCCTGGCGATGAACCAGCAGGATGACGCGCGAGTTGCGTTTGCGTTCTATCTGGGCAATCAGCCGCTGGCGCGAATTTTCCAGCAGGCGCTGACGGAAAATAGGTTGCAGTGCGGAGAGAATAAAAAACAGCCAGAACAGTTCGCTCCAGTTCATCGCTGGCACCTCGACGACAGAGTTCAGCTCCAGGCCGCCTCGAGACCGAATTCATCGTTCTCCCATTTCCGTGTCGGCTGCACAAAGAAACGGTAGAACAGTACACCGGCCAGGAAACCGCCGATGTGCGCCCACCAGGCAATCCCGCCCACATTCTCTGGCCCCAGACCAGCCAAGGCCCCGCCCAGCAGCTGCGTAAAAAACCAAAGCAGCAGGTAGAAAACAGCCGGCAACTCAAAAAACACCGGCAGGAAAAACACAGGCACAAACACGATCACCCGCGAACGCGGGAAGAGCATGAAGTACGCTCCCAGCACGCCAGCAATCGCTCCGGAAGCCCCCACGGCGGGGACCGTCGAATCCGGATTGGTGAACCAGTGCGTCAGCCCCGCAGCCAGGCCGGTGAGCAAATAGAAGGCCAGAAAGCGCCCCGGCCCCATGCGGTCTTCTACATTGTCAGCGAAGATCCAGAGCGTCCACATGTTGCTGAGAATATGGCTCCAGCTTCCGTGCAAAAACAGGCTGGTGAGAAACGGCCAGTAATTGCCCACGGGCAAGCCAATCCAGAGGGCCCATTCCGGATGCGTGAACCGCGCGGGCACGATCCCGAACAGATAGAACAGTCGTTTCAGCGATTCGGGGTCCAGACTGAGCTCGAAGAAAAATACAAGTACGTTGACGGCCAGCAGCGACCAGGTCACCGCCGGCGTGGTGCGGCTGGGGACGGTGTCGCGCACAGGAATCATCGCCTCTCGTCTGGCCGCAATGCACGGCAACAGCGGACGATGAGTCTAGCACAGGTGTGACAGCTTGCCCGGCTCGACCGGGCCGGACAGATAGCGACGAATCCGTCGCAGCACGCCAAGAAACATGGCCGGAGTCAACCGCCCAGTCTGGGTGTTCTGCTGGCTGGGGTGATAGGAGGCAAACAAGCGGGGCAAGCCGTCCGGCAGCGCGTAGCTGGCGCCATGGCGGAAGTGGTAGCCGGTACGAGCCGGCAGCCGGCCCTGTTCGACGAGCAAGCTGAGATAGGCGTCAAAGGCAATCCTGCCAAGTGCGAGCACAGCGCGTGGACGAAGAAGCTCCAGCTCTCGAGCCAGATAGGGACGGCAGTTGGCAATTTCCTGCGGGCGGGGCCGGTTGGCAGGCGGGGCGCAGCGCACCGCCGCGCAGAGGTACGCGTTCTGCAGCCGCAGACCGTCATCGCGGTGCAGGGAATGAGGCTGATTGGCAAAGCCAGCGCGATGGAGCATGCGAAACAGAAAATCGCCGGACCGGTCGCCGGTGAAAACACGACCGGTGCGGTTGCCACCGTGCGCTGCCGGAGCCAGTCCCAGGATCAGCAGTTCCGCGGCAGGATCGCCGAAGCCAGGCACGGGGCGGCTCCAGTAGTCCCAGTCCCGGTAGGCGCGGCGTTTGCGGCGCGCAACGGCCTCGCGCCAGCGAACCAGCCGAAGGCACTTCCGGCAGGCGATGATCTGTTCGTTCAGCACGCGCAGCTCGTGCTCGGGACTTGGGCGCATGAGGGGCGTCGTAAGACTCAAGACGCGCCGGCGGTTGATTGACTTCGCCGGCCTCGGCGCATAGCATAGCGAATTTATCCTCCCCCGCAAGGCGGAGTGTCTGCTGCGGTGGACACCGAAGCAAAGACGGGCAGCCTTCTGGATCGGATCGTCGCGGCACGTCGCGCAGGCCTTCCGCGGCAGCAGTATCGCATGCCGCAGGCGGCACTGCGCATGGCGGTCAAGCGGGCCACACCCGTGCGCGACTTTGCCGGAGCGCTGGCACGCGACGGGATCAACATCATCGCAGAGCTGAAACGGGCTTCGCCATCCCGCGGGCAGATTCGCACCGAATTCCGTCCGCCAGAGCTCGCCCAGGAGCTGTCCGCTGCGGGTGCGGCAGCCCTTTCTGTGCTGACCGAGGAGGAGTTCTTTCAGGGCTCGATCGCGCACCTGCGCGCCGCGCGGGCGGCCACTGACCTGCCAGTGCTGCGGAAGGATTTCATCTTCGATCCTTGGCAGGTCTGGGAAACACGCGCTGCCGAAGCGGATTCGTTCCTGCTCATTGCGGCGATTCTGGACGATGCGCGCCTGCACGAACTGCTGGTCGTCGGCCGGGAACTGGGCATGGAGCCGCTGGTGGAGGTCCATACGCGGGAAGAAGTCGAACGGGCGCTGCAGGCCGGTGCCCGCATCCTGGGTGTGAACAACCGCGACCTGCGGACGTTCACAGTGCGCGTGGAAACTTCGCTGGAACTGATCGAAGCCATCCCGGAAGACTGTCTGGCGGTGAGCGAATCAGGGCTGCGCCGCGCCGAAGACCTGCAGCGGCTGCGCCAGGCGGGCTTCGATGCCTTTCTGGTCGGCGAGTATCTGATGGAATCGCCCGCGCCCGCGGCAGCCCTCGGGGCGCTGCTGGGCCACGAGCCATGTTTCGGGTAAAAATCTGCGGCATCACCAACTGGCGTGATGCTCGACTGGCGATCGAAGCGGGCGCCGATGCGCTGGGCTTCAATTTTTATCCGCCCAGCCCGCGCTACCTGGAACCGGCTCAGGCCGCCCGTATCATCCGACGGCTGCCGCGGGGGGTCAGGGCGGTGGGCGTCTTCGTCGACACCCCAATCGAACGCATCACGGCCATGGCCCGGATCAGTGGAGTGACCATGCTGCAGTTGCATGGAAGAGAAAGTCCGGCGCAGGTGGCCGCCCTGGCGCAGCACTGGCCGGTGATCAAAGCATTCCGAGTGCGCAGCGGATTCCGCACCGCGCGTCTGCAGAATTTTCCCGCGGCGACGGCGTTTCTGCTGGATGGCTTCCGCCGCAACCTGCCCGGTGGCACCGGGACGCAGTTCGACTGGCGCATCGCGGTGCGCGCCCGCCGCTATGGAACGATCATTCTCTCCGGCGGATTGACGCCGGAAAACGTGGCGGCGGCGATCGCGCGGGTCCATCCAGCCGCTGTGGACGTCTGCAGCGGGGTCGAAGCGCGTCCCGGAAAGAAAGATCCCGCACGGCTGCGCGCGTTGCTCAGCGCCATCGCGGCGGTGCGCGGAGCGTTCCAATGAGCGCAACAACCCAGCTCGGACCGGATACCGGCGGCCGTTTCGGACCCTATGGGGGTCGCTACGTGCCGGAAACGCTGATGGCCCCGCTCGAAGAGCTGGAGCATGCCTTTGCCGAGGCCAGCGCCGACCCCGCCTTCCAGCACGAGCTCGCCGCGCTGCTGCGCGATTTCGCCGGTCGGCCCACACCGCTGCAGTACGCCGCGCGCCTGACGGAACGGCTGGGCGGCCCGCGCATCTATCTGAAGCGGGAAGACCTGCTGCACACCGGCGCGCACAAGATCAACAACTGCCTGGGGCAGGGGCTGCTCGCCGTGCGCATGGGCAAGCGGCGCGTCATCGCGGAAACGGGCGCGGGCCAGCACGGCGTGGCCACCGCAACGGTGGCGGCACGGTTGGGGCTGAGCTGCACGATCTACATGGGCACCCAAGACATGGAGCGGCAGCGGTTGAATGTCTTCCGCATGCAGCTGCTCGGCGCCGAGGTGGTTGGTGTGGACGCCGGCAGCCGCACGCTGAAAGACGCCATCAACGAAGCCATGCGCGACTGGGTGACCCACGTGGAAACGACGCACTACCTGCTCGGTTCGGTGCTCGGCGCGCACCCGTATCCGCTGATCGTGCGGGAGTTCCAGCGGGTGATTGGCCGCGAAGCTCGGCAGCAGATTCTGGCGATGGAAGGCCGGCTGCCGGATGTTCTCTTGGCCTGCGTGGGTGGGGGCTCGAATGCCATCGGGCTGTTCTACGAATTTCTGAACGATGTGACGGTGCAGATGGTCGGCGTCGAAGCCGGTGGCTGCGGCACCGCGCTCGGCGAGCACGCCGCGCGGCTCGCTGCGTCCCAGGGATTTACCGGCGCCCGTCCGGGCGTGCTCCAGGGCACCTACACCTACGTGCTGCAGAATCCCCACGGTCAGATCGCCACGACACATTCGGTTTCGGCAGGACTGGACTATCCGGCGGTCGGACCGGAACATGCCTGGCTGGCCGAGCAGGGCAGAGTGGAATACACCGCCGTCCGCGATGAGGAAGCCATCGAAGCCGCGCGGCTGCTGGCGCGTACCGAGGGCATCATTCCAGCACTGGAAGCCGCGCACGCCGTCGCGGAACTGATCCAGCGGGCCCCGAAGATGCGACGCGAGCAGGTGGTCCTGTTGAACCTTTCCGGCCGCGGCGACAAGGATATGGAGATCCTGGCACATTCCCTGGGGAGATGAGGGTCGTGGGCGAAGTTTCGCAGACGCGCATCGCCCGGCGCTTCGCCGAACTGGCGGAACGCAGCGAACTGGGACTGGTGGCGTACATCACCGCGGGGGACCCGACGCTGGAAACGACCGAGCAAATCGTACTGGCACTCGAACAGGCCGGAGCCGATATTGTCGAATTGGGTGTGCCGTTCAGCGACCCCATCGCCGATGGGCCGACCATTCAGCGCGCCAGCGAACGCGCCCTGCGCAGTGGAACCACGTTGGCGGGCGTGCTCGAGCTGGTGCGTCGGCTGCGGCAGAAGAGCGATCTGCCGCTGGTCCTGTTCAGCTACTTCAATCCCGTGCTGCAAATGGGCGTGGAACGCTTCGCCGAACAAGCGGCTGCCGCCGGCGCCGACGGCGTGCTGCTCACCGACCTGACGCCCGAGGAGGCCGCGCCGGTGCGGCCCGTGCTCCGGGCCTACGGGCTGGACACCATCTTCCTAGCCGCGCCGACCTCGACGCCGGAACGGCTGAAGCGACTGGCAGAATCCTCGACCGGGTTTTTGTATCTGATCTCAAGGACGGGTGTGACCGGCGCACGCGAGCTGCTCCCGGCCGAGCTGCCGGCGCTGATTCGCCGCGTGCGTCAGGCGACGACGTTGCCGCTGGCGGTTGGGTTCGGCATTTCCCAGCCCGGACATGTCTCGGTGCTGGGCGGGTTGGCCGATGCCGCCGTGGTCGGTTCTGCGCTGGTGGAGGAGCTCGAGCGGGCCGCTACGGCGGAAGCGGCCATCGCCGCCATCGCGGAGCGCGTGCGAGTGCTGAAAGCCGCTGCGCGACACGGGATGAGCCAGCGGACGCCAGCCCGGCCCGCGGCACAGGAACTGTAATGACCCTACCGGAAAACGCCAGCCGCGCCATCGAACAGTGGCGACGGCGAATTGACGAGATCGATCGCCAGCTCGTCGCACTGCTGAACGAGCGGCTGCGCTGCGCGATGGAAATCGGCCGGCTGAAGCAAGTGGCCCGGCTGCCGCTCTACCAGCCGGAACGCGAGCAGGAGATTCTGGCCAACGTCGAGCGGGTCAATCCCGGACCGTTGCCGGGCACCGCGCTGCGGCGGTTGTTTGAGCGCATCCTGGACGAAGCGCGGTCGGTGGAACGCCGGGCGATGCGTGGGGAACCCCCGCGCGAAGCTTGACCCCCGAATATGGAACATAGGGAGCCGAACGATGGTTGTCGTCATGGAGGAACAGGCCAGCGAAGCGCAAATTCAGCACGTGATGGCCCGGCTGCTGGCGCTGGGCTTCGACGTGCACCGCTCGACCGGCGTCAAGCACACCGTGCTCGGCGCCGTCGGCGTGCAGCCGGATTTCGACCACCGCCAGATCGAACTGCTCAGTGGCGTGCGCGAGGTGATCCGGATCACCGAGCCGTACAAGCTGGCCAGCCGGGCGTGGCGTCCGGAAGGGAGTGTCGTGGAGGTAGGCCCCGGGGTGCGCTTCGGCGGCGAAGAATTGGTCGTGGCCGCTGGGCCGTGCGCGGTGGAATCTGCTGAGCAGATCGAAACCATCGCCGAACGGGTGGTGCAGCACGGGGCGCGGCTGCTGCGCGGCGGCGCATTCAAGCCGCGCACATCGCCGTATTCGTTCCAGGGACTGGGTGAGACGGGCCTGCGGCTGCTCCGCGAAGCGGCTGACCGGCACGGCCTGCTCGTTGTCAGCGAGGTGATGGACCCCTCACAGATTCCCATGATGCTCCCCTACGTGGACATGCTGCAGGTGGGCGCGCGCAACATGCAGAACTATAATCTGCTGCGGGCCCTGGGGACGGTGCGCAAGCCGGTGCTGTTGAAACGCGGCCTGGCCGCTACGATTGAAGAGCTACTGCTGAGCGCTGAATACATCATGGCCGGCGGGAACTATCACGTGGTGCTCTGCGAGCGCGGCATCCGCACCTTTGAGAGCTACACGCGCAACACACTGGACATTGCGGCGATTCCGGTCATCAAGAAACTCTCGCATCTCCCCATCATTGCGGACCCGTCCCACGGCACCGGCCGCCGCGACAAGGTGCCCCCGATGGCGCGCGCCGCTGTGGCCGCCGGCGCCGACGGCCTGCTCATTGAGGTGCATCACGATCCGGACCGCGCCTTGTCCGATGGCGCGCAGTCCCTCACCATCGAACAGTTCGCCAAACTGATGAACGAGCTGCGGATCATTGCGCCGGCCGTCGGCCGCCGAGTCGGATGACCATGGGCGGGCCGGCGCCGTTTTCGCGCATTGTCGTGCTGGGCACCGGCCTGATCGGCGGCTCCTTTGCACTGGCCGTGCGCCGGCACTTCCCCGAAGTGGAGATCGTCGGCTGGGACCGCGCCGAAGTGCTCGAACGGGCTCGTGCGTGCGGCGCCATCACGCACGGCTCCCTCCAGCTGGTCGAGGTGCTGCGCGGCGCCGAACTGGTCTATCTCGCGCTGCCCGTCGGCACGATTCTGGAGATGCTGCCAGCGGTGGCGCGCGGGGTCGAGCACACGGCGCTGGTCACCGACGCCGGCAGCACGAAGGCAGCCATTCTCCGGCTGTCACGGGTGGTCTTCCGCAACGAAGCCCATACGCCGTACTTCGTGGGCGGGCACCCGCTGACGGGGAAAGAAACGGCCGGGATCGCCCATGCGGAGGCCGAGCTGTTTCGCGGCGCAAAGTATGCACTGATCGGCTCGGGCGAAAACGTCGATGACCGCGTGGCGCGGCTGCTGCGGCTGCTCGAGGCGCTCGGCGCGGTGCCCGTGTGGATGGACGCAGAAACCCACGACTGGGCGGTCGCCATCATCTCGCATCTGCCGCAGATGGCAGCGGTGGCGCTGGCGCGGGTCGTCGCCGACGAAACCGACGAAACCGGACTGCCGCTGAAGTTGGCCGGTCGCGGACTGCGCGAGACCCTGCGGCTGGCCGGCAGCCCGTATGAGATCTGGCGCGATATCGCGCTGACGAACACCGACAACCTGGCCCGTGCACTCGACCGGCTGGCGCAGGCCGTGGACCATCTCCGCACCCGCCTGGCCACCCACGAACTGCGCGACGAGTTCGAAGCTGCCAACGAGGTCTACAAAATTCTCCGCCAGTTCGAGTAAACTCATTCCGCATTCCCGGCGGCGCACGATGCGTCCGCCGACGGGGGACGAGCATGGACAAACGTGTGGCCAGTGCCGACGTGGCCATCCAGAATCTGCGCGACGGAATGACCATCATGATGGGCGGATTCGGACTCTGTGGCATTCCGGAAAACCTGATTGCCGCGGTGCGCCGGAAAGGGGTGCGCAACCTGACCATCATCTCGAACAACGCCGGCGTAGATGATTTCGGTATCGGCCTGCTGCTGCAGACGCGGCAGGTGAAAAAAATGATTTCGACCTACGTCGGGGAAAACAAACTGTTCGAGCAACTGGTGCTGAGCGGAGAGCTGGAAGTGGAGTTGAATCCGCAGGGGACGTTTGCCGAGCGGATCCGGGCCGGTGGGGCCGGGATCCCCGCGTTCTACATGCCGACCGGCTACGGCACCATGGTCGCTGAAGGGAAAGAAGTGCGCGAATTCGACGGCCGCCCCTATGTGCTGGAGCGCGCGCTGCGAGCCGACTTTGCCTTCATCAAGGCGTGGAAAGGTGACCGCTGGGGGAATCTGGTCTACCGGAAAACGGCGCGGAACTTCAATCCGATGATGGCGACGGCGGCCGACTACGTGATCGCGGAGGTGGAAGAGCTCGTCGAACTGGGCGCACTCGACCCGGACTGCGTCCACACCCCCGGAATCTTTGTCGACGCAATCTTCCAGGCAAAACACGAAAAACGAATCGAGCGGCGCACCGTGCGCAAACGGTCGTGAGCAGCGGCCTGCGCGCCGCTCGCCGGGCGGAGGGGAGATGACGGCAGACAAACGCGAACGGATCGTCAAGCGTGTGGCCCAGGAGCTGCGCGACGGCTACTACGTCAATCTGGGCATCGGGTTGCCCACCCTGGTCTCCAACTACATCCCGCCGGGCATCGAAGTGGTGCTGCAGTCGGAAAACGGGATGCTCGGCGTTGGCCCCTATCCGTTCGAGGGCGAGGAAGACCCGGATCTGATCAACGCGGGCAAAGAAACAGTCAGCGAAATCCCGGGCTGCTGTTATTTTTCCAGCGCCGACTCGTTTGCCATGATTCGCGGTGGCCATATTGATCTGACCGTGCTGGGCGCTCTGGAGGTGGATGTCGAGGGGAATCTGGCGAACTGGGCGATCCCGGGCAAGATGCTGAAAGGGATGGGCGGCGCGATGGATCTGGTGGCGGGTGCCAAGCGCGTCATTGTGGCGATGGAACACGCTACCAAAGACCACCAGCCGAAAATCCGCAACCGGTGCACGCTGCCGCTGACCGGGGTGCGCGTGGTGAACACGATTGTCACGGAGCTGGCTGTGATCGAAGTGACCCCGGAGGGCCTGGAACTGCGCGAAGTGGCGCCCGAGGTCACCCCCGAAGATGTCCAGCGATTGACCGAGCCGCGCCTGCGGGTGGCTCGCCACCTGAAGACGATCACCGTGTAAGGCAGGCAACGCCGCCGCGGCGCACCGTAGCGGATTCGACGCGCGTGCGCTAGCATCGGTCAGAGAGGTGGGGTATGGAGCTGCACGCGATCGTGATCGTGAGCCTGCACAGCCCGAAGGAAAAAATCTGGGGCGAACTGCTCAACCTGAGCACGGCGGGGGTGACCGTGCGCGGGATCGACCTGAACTCCTTTGACGATTTCGTGCATCAAGTCCTCACGCCAGAAGGCGAGCGGATCGGGCTGCCCACCCTGTTCTTTCCGATGACGCGGGTCGAACGGATTGCACTGGACGAGCCCCGTGGGGGCATCCCTTCGCTGGCTGAGGTGTTCGCGCAGAAAGTGGGCCGCTCGCTGCTCGACTATCTGGCGCTGTTCGCCTGAGGCTTGCACAGGGGAATGATGGCGGGCCGCATCCTGACCGTTCCCAACCAGATTACACTGCTCCGGCTGGGATTCCTGCCGCTGTTTATCATCGCGATCCTCTATGACCACTACCGCTGGGCGCTCCTACTGCTGATTCTGGCCGGACTCACCGATCTGTTCGACGGTTTGCTCGCCCGACGACTGGGACAGCGCACCGCGCTGGGGGCCTACTTGGATCCGGTGGCGGACAAGCTGCTGCTGTCCTCGTCGTTCGTGCTGCTGGCGGTGAAAGCCAAGCTCGATTGGTGGCTGGCGATTCTTGTGCTGGGACGCGACCTGCTGATCCTCGCGGTCAGTGCAGCGATCCTGCTTGTGGTGCACTACCGGGAGTTTCCCCCCAGTCTGTACGGCAAGGCGAACACGCTCTGCCAGATCCTTCTGGTGCTCGCCGTACTGGCGAACGAAGTTGCTCCCGTGCGATGGCTGGCCGGGATGGTGACGGTGTTTGTCTATCTGGTCGCCGCGTTCACAGTCATCTCGGGGTTGCACTATGCGGTGGTCATTGCGCAGCGATTGAGTCAGCAGCACGAACCCACCCGGCCCAAACCGCACGGCACGGGATGAGCACCCGGCGCCGCGGATGATCTCGCCCGCCGGTTGTGCGATACTCGCCCCCTATGGCCGCCACGCAGATCGAACGGATCCTCTGCCCGGTGGATTTCTCGGAGACGTCGCAGGGGGCGTTTGCCTACGCGCTGGGGCTGGCCCAAGCAACCGGAGCGGAGCTGATCGTGGTGCACGCCCTCGAGGATGCGCCCCTGTTTGCCGCCTATGCCGGCCCGCAGGCGAACTCGATCCTCGACGAGGCAGAGAGCGCCGCGCGACGGGAATTGGCCGAACTGGTGGCCGACGCAACGTTGCCTGCGGCCCGGCTCCACACGGAGATTCTCCGCGGCAAGATTCCCCAGGCGATTCTGGAGTATGCAGAACAGCAGCGGGCCGACCTGATCGTTATGGGTACCCACGGACGCAGCGGCCTGGAGTACGCATTCTTCGGCTCCGTAGCCGAACGCGTGCTCCGGCGCGCTCGCTGTCCGGTGCTGATTGTCCCGCCCAGGAGCCGCCCGCGCTAGGCCGCGCGAAAATAGCCGAACAGCATGGAGAACAGACTGACCGCCACCGCCAGAGCGGCCACCCAGCCGAGCAGGTAGGCCCGCCGGCGCTCCGCCGGCCCGTACGGTTCGCGGTCCACGAGCAGCCGCCCGAGCAGATAACCGGCAACCAGCCCGCCGAAATGGGCGGCGTTGTCGAAGCGAAAGAACAGACCGAGGATAAAAATGTAGGCGATCCACTTGATCAGCGAATTGCGAATCGCACGCATGTAGGTGCCGCCGCGACGTTGCGTCACCGCCAGCAGCACACCCACCAGGCCCATCAGGGCCCCTGATGCCCCGATGCTCAGCCCGTAGCCACCGGCCGTGTACAGGTTCCAGGCGGTGCTGACCAGGAAGCCTGCAGTGCCGGTGAACACATAGACAAACAAATAGCGCGCCGAACCGTACAGCGATTCGACCTCCCGACCGAGATCCAGCAGCACGATCGAGTTGAAAAGAAAATGCAACAGGCCACCGTGCAGAAAAATCGGCATCACCAGCCGCCACCATTCCCCATGGAGGATCAGGATCGACTGCCGCCCGCCCAGCCGGAGCAGTACTTCACCGCTGATGCCGCCGAAAAGCGAAAGCCTGCCGCCCACTTGGAGCGTGGCCAACAAGATGACCCCAAAGAAGAAAAAGTTCAGTCCGAGAAGGAAATAGGTCACCGGGGATTCGGTCGGCAACAGGTTGGCCAGTGAACGGCTCGCTGCGGTCAATGAAAACGTCAGATGGGCGCCGCACTCGTGGCATTTCGTAGCGCTGGCGCCGACCAGCTTCCCACAAGCCGGACAGAGCCGCGGCCGCGCCGCCGACGGTGCGGGACGAAACC
>JAIMBE010000050.1 GCA_023511565.1 Bacillota bacterium | reverse complement strand
ATGGTGTACCCCGCGTCAGCAACGTCGAACACTATGCCCGCATCGTCAAAGAGAAGGCGCTGCTGCGCAGCCTGATCCATACCGCCCATGCCATCCAGCAGCAGGCCTTCGAAGCCAGTGAAGAAGCCGACGAAATCCTCGACCGTGCCGAATCGTCCATCTTCCAGTTGGCGGAAGCGCGCATCCGAGCGGGTTTCGTCGGCGTCAAGGAACTGGTTCGCGAAAATTTCAGCCGGTTGGAAAAAATCTTTACCGAGGGCCGCCGCATCACCGGCCTGGCCACCGGCTACCAGCAGCTCGACAACCTGACTTCGGGGCTGCAGCCCTCGGAGCTGATCGTCCTGGCGGCGCGCCCCGCGATGGGGAAAACGTCTCTGGCACTGAACATCGCAGAAAATGTCGCGCTGCGCCAGGGGGAGCCGGTCGCGATCTTCAGCCTGGAAATGTCCAAGGAATCTCTCTTGTTGCGCCTGCTGGCTTCTCACGCGCGCATTGACGGGCACAAGTTCCGTACCGGCCATCTGAGCCGGGACGACTGGCGCCGCATGACGGAAACCCTGACGCACCTGGCTGAGGCTCCGCTGTGGATTGACGACACCGGCTCCACCACCGTCAGCGAAATGGGAGCGAAAGCACGCCGCCTGAAACGCGACAAGGGCCTCGCCCTGCTCATCGTGGATTACCTCCAGCTGATCACCGCGCGCGGCCGCTTCGGCAACCGCCAGGAGGAAGTCGCCTCGATCTCGCGCGGCCTGAAAGCGCTGGCGAAAGAGCTGAAGGTTCCGCTGCTAGTCCTCAGCCAGTTGACCCGTGCCCCCGAGCGCGATGAACGTCGGCCGCAACTGGCCGACCTGCGCGAATCCGGCGCCATTGAGCAGGATGCTGATGTAGTCATGTTCATCCACCGGCCCAACCTGTTCAAGCCCGACATGCCCGACGAAGAGCGTGCCAAAGCCGAACTGATCATTGCCAAACAGCGCAATGGACCCACCGACCGCATTCAGCTTGTCTTCCTCGGCAGCTTCACCCGCTTCGAAGAAGCCGCCCCGGAATCCTGGGAGGCCTGAAGCATCCGCCGGCCCCGCTATTTACTACACTGCGTGTCCAACCCAAGTTCGCTATTCTGAAGTGCACCGCTTTCCACTACGCTTAGGAGGGTATGGAGCGTGCACCCAAGTTCGAGGGCCGGCCCGTGTGGGCGGAGATTTCGCTCGGCGCCATTCAGCGCAACTTCCGTCGAATTCGCCGCCACATCGGGCGCGGGCGCAAGATTCTGTCGGTGGTCAAGGGCAACGCCTACGGTCACGGCGCCGTCCCCGTGTCGAAGGCGCTGGCCAAAGCCGGCTCCGACTGGTTCGGCGTCACCAGCACGGCCGAAGGCATCGAACTGCGCGAAGCCGGTATCCGCCAACCCATTCTGCTGCTCACCGGCTTCTGGCCCGGTGAAGAGCGACGCATCCTGCGATACCGGCTCACCCCGGTGGTCACCGAAATCACACAACTGCACTTGCTGGAACGCGCGGCACGCCGCGTCGGACGCCGACTCGACTTCCATCTGAAAGTGGACACGGGCATGAGCCGGCTGGGCATCGCCCCGAGTGCGGCGGATGCCTTCCTGGCCGCACTCGCCGACTGCCCGCACCTGCGTCTCGGCGGTACGATGACGCATTTTGCTTCTTCCGAAGTGTTCACCAACACTCAGACAGAAGCACAACTCCGCGTCTTCCTTGATTTCGTTGCGCGTTTGCGCGCCGCCGGTCTTCATCCCGGACTGCTGCACCTGGCCAACAGTGCCGCCATTGCTTCGCGTCCGGAGACCTGGGGCGACATGGTTCGACCCGGCGCACTGCTCTATGGCTATCACCAGCGCTACGATCCGCCGGAACGGCTGGCGGAGGTGTGCGAAACGCTCCCGCTCGAACCCGCGCTCAGCCTGCGGGCACGCATCGTCTCCCTGCGGGATCTGCCGGCGGGAGTCGGCATCGGATACAACGCCCGGTTCGTGACCGATCGGCCTTCGCGCATCGCCGTGATTCCCGCCGGCTACGCCGACGGCTTGGTCCGGCAGCTCTCAAACACAGGCCGCGTGATCGTACGCGGTCGCTGTGTGCCCATTGTCGGCATCGTTTCCATGGACCTGACCACGATCGATGTCACCGACGTCCCCGGGGTTCGTCTTGGTGACGTCGTCACCATTTTCGGCCGGCAGGGCCCGCTTTCCCGCAGCCCGTTCGATGTGGCCGCCGAGATCGGTACGGTCACTTCGGATCTGCTGTGCGCGCTGGGAAGCCGTGTGCCGCGGTTCTACCGGCGCTAACCGAGCCACTGCGTTTCTCTGCGCTTGTGGTATAGTAGCCCCGCTTCTTGCTCGGTCCGTTGGTCGGAACCTTTGGTCGGAATCATACCTCATGCGGTTGACCGGCAAGTCAGCTCGTGGTGGTTTCCGAAGAGGGGGATATGCGACGCACTCCTTCCCGCGCCCCTGGCGCGCGTTCGCCGTCGTTCCCGTCTGGCCTGAAACCTGCTGAGCTGCCCTCGCGAGCCGAGGCCCGCTTCGGCTCCTGGTGGGATCTGCTCCTGGTGCGCGCGGTGCTCGCGGCGACAGCCGTGGCCGCCTGCCTCTATTTCCGCCCGTTCGGATTGCAGACCCTGCAGGCCGCCGTGCTCGGACTGCTGTTTTCGGTGGCCGTCATCCTGTTCGAAATCCGCTTGCGCCGGGCCAGCCTGAAGCGGCTGCTCGGTGCCGCCGTGGGCTCGGTGCTGGGCATTCTTGGCGCCTACCTGATGAACCTGGTGCTCGCCCAGACCTCGCTGGAACTCCGCACCCGTTCGTTCCTCGGCGTCGCCGTGCTGCTGGTGATGTTCTACATCGGCCTGATTGTCGGTGCTAACAAAGGCGACATGCTGAACCTGCAGGCGCTGGGCGGTCTGTTCGGCGCCGAGCGCGGCACGAAAAAACTCTACAAGGTGCTCGATACCAGCGTGGTCATTGATGGTCGCGTGGCCGACATCGTGGAGGCCCATTTTGTAGACGGCACGCTGCTGGTCCCGCAATTTGTTCTGCGCGAACTGCAGCTTGTGGCCGACTCCGCCGACGCGCTGAAGCGGCAGCGCGGCCGCCGCGGCCTGGAGGTCCTCCAGCGGATGCAGAGTCTGTCCCACGTCCAGGTCGAAATCGCGGAAGACGACTTTCCGGGCATCCAGGAAGTGGATCTGAAACTGATCGAATTGGCCAAGCGCTACGAAGCCAAGATCATCACCAACGACTTCAACCTGAACAAAATTGCCACGCTGCAGGGCATCGAAGTGCTCAATGTCAATGCCCTTGCCAATGCCCTCAAGCCCGTCGTGCTCCCCGGCGAGACCATGCGCGTCTTCATTCTCCGCGAAGGCAAGGAATACAACCAGGGTGTGGCCTACCTCGACGATGGCACCATGGTCGTCGTCGACGGGGCCCGCAAGATGATCAACAAAACGATCGACATCACCGTGACCTCCGTGCATCAGACCACTGCTGGAAAGATGATCTTCGGCCGCTACGATGAGCGCACAGAACTGCCCTCCCGCTCCCTCTCCACACCCGAGGGCGAACCCAATAGTCCACGCCACGAAGCCCGTGCCAGCGAGTACGGGCGGCGGAGTACCAGCCGCGAATCCGCATCGGCCCCGGCCGCGCGCCATTCCTATCCGGAAGCAGAAGGAGGCTAGCCGCGGTTTCCCTGCAGCGCGACTTGCGTTAGACTTTCTCCCCTTCCATGAATCGCGTTTCTGCCATCGTGCCGGCGGCCGGTCTCGGCACCCGGATGGGCGCTGAAACCCCGAAGCAGTTCCTCGAGCTGGACGGTGTCCCACTGTTCTTCTTCACCCTGCGCCGGCTGGCCGAATCACCGCAGATCGCGGAATTTCTGGTGGCCGTGCGCCCCGAAGACGTTGCGCCCGTCGAGCAGTTTCTTGCGCAAGCGCCGTTGGGCCGCCCTGTGCGCGTGGTCTGCGGCGGGGAGACCCGCCACGCGTCTGTGGCTCGGGCCCTTGAACACGCGGCCCCGGAAGCGGAACTCGTGCTTGTCCACGACGCCGTCCGTCCCTTGATTACGCGCGAGCAGGTCGAGCGCGTCATCGCTGAAGCGCAGGCCTGCGGCGCCGCCATTCTCGGCGTCCCCGCCGTGGACACGATCAAGGAAGTCCGACGCACCAGCCTGCCAGAAGACGTCGCTCTGATCACTGCCACCATCCCCCGCGAACGCATCGTGCTCGCACAAACCCCGCAGGTCTTCCGGGCTGCGCTGCTCCGGGAAGCCTTCGACAGGGCAAAACAGGATGGCTTCGTCGGCTCCGACGAAGCGGTGCTGGTCGAACGACTCGGTTACGAAGTTCACGTCGTGCTCGGCTCCGAACGGAATCTCAAAATCACCCGCCGGGCCGATATGGAGCTGGCCCGTTTTTATCTCGAACTGGAGCGCGCGGGCCGATGATCGCTCCCTTCGACATGTTTCCTGCCGTCGTCCTCCTGCCGCTTCGCTGTGGCAAACTCTCTCCTGTGCGGTGCGCCGCACCTTCGTTCCGATGACCCGCACCGGCTTCGGCTACGACCTGCATCGCCTCGCACGAGGAAGAAGCCTGATCCTCGGCGGCGTGGCGGTGCCTTTCGAAAAAGGCCCTGTGGGCCATTCCGATGGCGATGTGCTCAGCCACGCCATCTGCGATGCCCTGCTCGGTGCGGCCGGGTTGGGCGACATCGGTACGCACTTCCCCGACACCGACCCGCAGTGGAAAGGCGCTTCGAGCCTGCTCTTTCTGGAACACACGAGGGAACTGCTGAACGGACGGGGCCTGCGCATCGCGCATGTGGATGCCGTCGTCGTGCTCGAACAGCCCAAACTCGGCCCGCACTTCGCTGCCATGCGCCGGAGTCTGGCCGCTGCGCTCAACATTGCACCCGAGCAGATCAACCTGAAGGCCAAAACCAGCGAAGGCACCGGTGCCATCGGTCGCAGCGAAGCCATCGCCGCTTACGCCATTGCGACCCTGGAGCCCTGACCCTGGCGGGCGACGGCCAACGCCACGCGGGCAGACGGCCGTCTCGACCGGACAAAAACGGGCGGGAGGACGGGCCTCCCGCCCGAGCCCTGCACTCCATCCCGGCGGAACGTTCGGTGGCCCCTACTTGTGGGCCCAGGCAATCAGACGCGCAAAGAAGTCGCGGTGCGTTCCGGCCTGCAGCACTTCTCCGAAGGCGTCGGTGATGGCCCGGTTTTCTTCAGCGCTGCGTTTGCCAGCTGCGGCGGCAAAGGCGGCAGCGATTTTGTCTTCTGCCTCGGCATTCGCTGAGACATACACGACGAACCGCAAGCCAGGATCGGCGGTGTGCACATATTCCGTGTCGATTCCATAGATGACGAGGACACCGCTGGCCAGCAGTTCGTCCAACACGGGTTGCCGGTATTTGTCCCACAACTGCCGCCACTGCTGGCCCTTGCCTGGCTGGACCAGGTAAGAACTAACGTAAAGGTAGCCGCCGGATCCACTGCCGGCCTTGGCCTTGTGAAGCGCTGCGTTCAGAAAGTAGTCGCGGTGCATCCGCGCGGAGAGCAGCGCCGGGCTCCTCGGCAGGCGGATCAACTCTGCCCGGGTGCGCTCGATGCCCGCGATGGTTCGGGAAGTCCACCAAATGCCGTGCGTGGACTCTCCCTCAAGATGCACCACAGCCTCAAACGCTCCCCAGCCTACGATCGTGCCGTCGGCCAGCATGCGTTCCAGCACCGGGCGCGAGTTGCGTTCGAAGTGACTGATGAATTCGCCCCACTGCGCGCGTTCAATGGCCCATTCCGCCACAGCCGTGTAATACGTGGGCTCCGGCTGCTGCGCCTGTGCGAGGCTGCCGAGCAGCAACAGAACACACACTGCGTATCCCCAACGATTTCTTCTTCTCATGCAATCCTCCTTGAAAGGTGAGGGCACACCCTCAGACTACCGTTGGCAGGAACCGCAGGGTCGTTCGGAGAGGCGGGGCCGATTGGCGCGGCGATCCCTGTTGGCCAGCACGCTATCGTGTTCCCCGCTTGCTGTCAAGCACAGTCTGCAGCGGTGCGGTAGAATCGTTCTGCATGTTCGAACCGCCACCAACGCCGGGCCCGGCAGGGAGTCTGTCTGAGACGCGTGCCCCGCGGCACAACCCGTATTCGGCGGCCGACGTGGCAGCGATCCTACGTGCGCGCGGCTGGCTGGCCGATGCCGCCACGCCGGAAATCCTGACCTGGTGCGAGCAGGCGGCAGCGCTGCTCGGCCCTCAGGTAGAATCGCGCGCACAACTGGAAGAGCTGCTCACCCTGGTCTTCCATTATGATGCTCGGGACGCCCTGGCGCAGCCGGAAACGCCCAGCGTGCTGACCCGGCGGGGCGCACGCGAGACCCTCCGCGCGCTGGCTCTCGAACTGCTCGAGGGGCCACCAGTGGATTCCGCACGGCTGAAAGAGATTGCCGCCAAGCTGCGCGAGCAGGTGCACGTCAGCAGCCGTGCGCTGTTTCATCCCCTGCGGCTGGCATTGGTCGGACGCGTCGGCGAGGGGGAGCTCGATCGCGTGATTCTCCTGCTCGATTCGGCGGCGGCCCTGCCCTTCGCCTGCCCTGTCAAAGGCACGCGGCAGCGGATCCTGGAATTCTGTGCTGCACTCGATTGACGATGCACATCCTCACCGGTATCCATTCCGTGCGCGAAGCCCTGCGAGCCGGGCGTCCGCTCGATCGCATCCTGATCGCGCGCGGCCGTCACGGCAAACGCCTCGAAGAAATCGTCCGCCTGGCCCGCGAGCGCGGCGTGCCGGTGCGTTTTGAAGACCGCGTGCAGCTCGACCGCACGGCCGGCACCCCGCAGCACCAGGGCGCCGTCGCCCTGCTCGCTGCGCGGCCCACCGTGGCCCTGGAAGACCTGCTGCGGCGCCAGCCACAGTCTGGCTTGCTCGTCCTGCTGGACGGCGTCGAGGATCCAAACAACTTGGGCGCGATCATCCGCTCGGCGCTTGCGGCCGGTGCCGACGGCATCGTGGTGCCGGAGCGGCGCAGCGCTGGGCTGACCGACGCCGTGGCGCGCGCTTCGGCCGGTGCCCTCGAGCACCTGCCCGTGGCGCGCGTGAAGAACCTGGCTCGCACGCTTGAAGCGTTGAAGCAAGCTGGCTATTGGCTTGTGGGACTGGACGAGCGTGCCGAAAAACCCTACACCGCCGTGGACCTGACCGCGCGCGTGGGGCTGGTGCTCGGCAGTGAAGGCAAAGGGCTGCACGAACTCGTCCGCCAGCGCTGCGATTTTCTCGTGTCGATCCCTACGAGTGGCCCGGTGCGCTCGCTGAACGTCTCCGTGGCCGCCGGCGTCGTCCTGTTCGAAGCCGTGCGCCAGCGAAGCAGGCAGCCAAGGATGCACACAGAAACAAACAGATAAAAAACAGTTGAAGCGTTGCAGGGCTGAAGAGTTAAAGGGTTGCTACACACCCCGGCACGGTGCTGGCTATTCGCACAAACCTCGAATTGCCCGAATCCGTGTCTTTCCGCGGGCGTCCGTCGTTCGAATCCTCGGCTCGCTAGCCTTCCTGAATCGCAGCGGACCATTTCACTTCGAAGCCCTGCTTGATGCTCTGGTGGACCGGGCAGTACCGTTCGTGGATTTCGAGCGCGCGGTCGGCTTCGGCACGCTTGCCGGGCGGGATTTTCAGTTTGTAGCGCAGCTCAACCGCGGTCACCCGGATGAGTTTTTCTTCCGCTTCGATGCGCCCCGCGACTTCTGCTTCCAGGTTGTCGGAAGTGGGGATTCCGCGCGCTTCCAGCGCGCCGGCCAGTGTGCCCGCCAGTCAACCGGCGAGTGCCGCGAGCAGGTGGTCAATCGTCGCCGGCAGTGGTTCCGCCGACTGAACTCTGTAAAACGACCTATAGCCACCATGCACGCCAAAGCGCAGCGGCTCCGCAAAGCCTTCGATGTAGGCCTCCCGCAGCGGCCGTTGTTTCTGCACAATGCGAATTCTTGCTGTGTGCACGACCTCGCCCATAGGACCCTCCCGAACAAAAAACGTTGCTGCGTTCCGGACCCTTCGCAGCGGCCGACCGTCAGTGCGCGTACTGCACCAGAGAGAAAACGTCCACGTCCTTCAATTTTTCGCGGCCCTTCAGAAACAGCAGCTCGACGGCGAAGCCTGCGCCGATGACTTCCCCGCCGAGCTCGCGCACCAGTCGAACGGCGGCAGCGGCCGTGCCACCGGTGGCCAGCAAATCGTCACAGATGAGCACGCGCTGCCCTGGCTGGACGGCATCCTGATGGATCTCTAGCGCATCGGTGCCGTACTCGAGCTCATACTGCACCCGCACCGTCTTCCACGGCAGCTTGTTCGGCTTGCGGACCGGGACAAAACCGGCGCCGAGGCGATAGGCCAGTGCCGGCGCGAAAATAAATCCGCGTGCCTCCACACCCACGACCACCTCCACGCCCCGCCCGCTGTAGTGCTCCGACAATCTGTCAATCAGCGTGCGGAATCCCTGTCGGTCCTTCAGCAGGGTGGTCAGGTCGTAGAAAAGGATGCCCGGCTTGGGCCAGTCCGGAACTTCGCGGATCAACCGCTTCAGCTCTTCCATGCAGACTCCTTTCGGCCCCCACGGGGACGCGACCTCACGACCAGTCTGGCTCAATCGAAAAGCCTTGCGCGTAGGCTGGATCCACGGCCGCTTCGGTTTCGGTCACCGCCTCCACGCGGGCCAGCGCGGGACCTCGCTTCAACTGTGCCGCAAGCTGCCGCAACTGTTCGGGCGTACCGATGGCGTAGACTTCCACGCGGCCATCCCGAAGATTCTTCACATAGCCGGCCAGGCCCAGTCGGTGTGCCTCGCGCTCAACAAAGAACCGGTACCCCACTCCCTGCACGATTCCAGAGACATAGTACCGTCGAGCCAGCCGCACTTCGCTCATAACGCCGTGCGATTCTATCAGAGCAACGCCGTTCTCCGCAGGCACAGGTTCTCGCGCCGGCGGGCATCGAGCACCCGGCCAGGCAGGCGCTCCTGTCGTTCCCCGCACAGGTGCGCTATCATGAAGCGGAACGCAGGCAGGCTCGGTTGGCCAAAGCCACGCAGCCAGCTCGAAGCGCATCGTACCCATCTAGAGCCATGCGCCGGATCCTCGCAGTGCTGGTGGTCCTCGTGCTGGCGGCCGCAGCCGCGGCGCAGGAATCTCGGCCCGGGCCGCTGAAGCCACCCGAGCCGCCCAAGGTGGTGCGTCTGCCGCGCACGACTCCACCAGAACCTCCCCCGATTCCGGCCGAAGAACTCATCCGGCGTTTTGCGGAAAAGGAAACTGTCCTGCGCGACCAGCAGCAGGAGTACTCATTCCGGGTGAGTTTCCGCGTGCAGGAATTCGACGAAGCCGACCAACCGGTGGGCACCTACGAGTTGACGGGCCGACTGCTGGTGGATGATCGCGGGGAGCGTTCCATCCGGCTCGACGCGGAGCCAAAGTCCACACTTCAGCGCGCCACCCTGAGCCTGGAAGATGTGCAGGAGCTGCTCACGCTGCCGCTGTTTCCTCTCCCCGCCAGCGAAATCGCGAACTACGAAATCACCTATCTGGGCTCGCGCCCGCTCGACGAGCTGACAACCTTCTCCTTCCGCGTTCAGCCGAAACAGTTGAGCCGCCAGCGCCGCTTCTTCGATGGCATCATCTGGGTGGACGACCGCGACTTCGCCATCGTGCGCTGGCAGGGTGAATACGTGGCCGAAGCAGAAGAACCGGGCCAGCCCGCGCTGTTCCGTCGTTTCGAAGTCTTTCGGGAAAATGTGGCCGAGACCCTCTGGTTTCCTACTTTTGTCCGTTCGGAAGAATGGTCGAAGTCGGAAGCCGGCGAAGCCCGCCTGCGCCTGACCGTGCGCTACACCGACTACGCCCCGCTGCCGGAACCCCTTCGCGAAGCAGTGCGCCGGGCGCGCCAGGCGGCCGCGCGGCCGCAATCCTGACACCGCACGCAATCCTGCGGGAGTCCGCCCCGCAGCACTCCGGGCAGCTCGCGAAGCGAGCGCAGCAGCACATCCGGACGCGCGGCTCGCAGCCGGCGGTGCGTGGGAAATGGCCCGAGCACCGCCACCGCACAAACGCCGGTGCGACGTGCCATCTGCACATCTTCGGGTGCGTCGCCGACATAGACGGATTCCGCAGCGGCCACACCCAACCGAGACAGGGCCAACTGCAGCGACTCCGGATGCGGCTTGCGCCGCACGACGTCCTCGCAGCAGATGCGCACCGCGAACACGCGCGCCCAGCCAAACGCCCGCAACTGCCGTTCGACCCGTGCACGATTGCCGCTTGTCACCAGCGCGACCCGGTACCGCCGAGCCACCCAGCGCACCACCCAACGCGCCCAGGGGAGCAACCGCGGCCGCTGCTGACGATAAAACCGGGCCCACAGCCGGTCCGCTTCGTCCCAGCGCTGCCGCGGAATGCGTGCGGCACGATAGAGGCGGTACCAGTCCGGTGAGTAATGCCGTCGCAGCTCGCGCTCACCCCACCGGACCCCCAGTGCGGCAAACATCCCCAGATAGGCATGCACGTCAGCGCGGTAGGAATCGAGCAGTGTGCCGTCCCAGTCGAACAGCACTGCCCGCAGCCTGCCTTGGGGTCGATCGAGCACCCTGGGATGGTATTCGGAACTCAGCGCTCCGGGAAGCCTGAAGGAAACGTGTCGTCGCGGTAGAAGCTGATGTCTTCGAATTCAGCGGCCAGTCCGTGCCAGCCGCCCTCGCCTGCCGGATCCACGCGCACGATGCGTGCTTCGGTGCGCATGCGTACATTACCGCGCCCGAATGGCCGCTGGATAATGCTGATTTCCATTTCCACCGGTGTGCCGGGTTCGATCCACTCCGGACAGAAAAAGTAGACGCCACTCGAGCTGATGTCGCGCGTCAGCAACCCGCCCCGCGCCGCTTCGGCCTGTCCGGCAATGCGCCGAACCTGCAAGGGTAGCCGCAGGGCCGCACGCGGATACTGTCGTCGCTCCGCGGCGACGCCAATCACATGGGTCGGGACGCGGGAAAATCCCCGGGTGTGGCGACGCCCGGCGGCCGCCTCATCGGTCTGGGACTCCGAAATGGTCGATTTGAAAACGGAAGAAAGGTTCCGCTCGTTCGCACCGCTCACAACTCCCCCCATGCCCGGAAGACAAACCAACGACTGCACCCCAAACTATCTTTGACATCCCTTCCCCGGTCAATCGCGTCGCTTGCCCTCTGTGCCCTATCCACAACCCGAATCGATTCCTGCCTGCCAGAGCCAGCGTATCCCAGCCGGTCGGAGCCGCATGCGGCTACGGGGTCGTCGCCTAGCGCAGACGCAGCACGCTGCCGCCAATATCCGCCATGTAGATCTCGCCCTGTTCATCCACCCCGAACGCGGTGATCCGGCGCCCGCTGCGCACCAGCTCAGTCCGTTGCCAGTTGCCCTGCGCATCCTGCTGCAGCCCCCAAATCACCCCGGAGATAAAATCCCCGAACACATAGACGCCGAACAACCGCGGAATCTGCACGCCCCGGTAGACATAGCCTCCCGTGACGGACTCCCCGTCGCTGTGCCCGTAGTCAAAAATTGGCAGCGTCAGCCCGGCGGTGTTGCATCCCGACGGCGGCTGAAAACATTGCCGGCCTTCCATCACATTCCAACCGTAGTTGCCTCCTCGCGCGATCAGATTGATTTCCTCAAACCGATCCTGTCCGACATCGGCCAGAAACAGCCGTCCGGTCGCGCGGTCAAACGAAAACCGCCATGGATTGCGCAGTCCGTAGGCCCAGATCTCGCCGCGGGCACCCGTCTGGCCCACGAACGGATTGTTCGGCGGAATCGCGTAGTGCCTGCCCGGATCCTGCCGATCCACATCGATGCGCAACAGTTTTCCGAGCAGCGTATCCAGGCGCTGTCCGTTGCCCAGCGGATCGCCGGCGCCCCCGCCGTCGCCGAGCGCGATATACAGAAATCCATCCGGCCCGAACGCAATCTGTCCGCCGTTGTGATTGCTGAATGGCTGCTCCAGGGTGAGCAGCGCTGTTTCCGTCGGGTCGACTGCATTCGGATTCGTGGCGGAAACGCGGAACTCAGCAATCACTGTGCGCAGGGGGCTGCTCATGGTGGTGTAGTGAACGAAAAAGCGCCGATTCTGCGCAAACGCAGGATGAAACTCCAGCCCCAGCAACCCGCCTTCCCCCTGTGTATCCACCCGGCTGGAGATGTCCAGGAAGAAACCGGGTTCGAGCGCCCCGTTGCGGAAGATGCGAATCGTTCCGCGCCGCTCGACGATGAACAGCCGCCCGGATCCATCGCCTGCATTCTGCAGGTCCACCGGAGCGGCCACGCTGCTCGTCACCGTCTCCAAGCTGACTTGCAGCGGCCCTGGGGTGGGCGGCGGTGGCGGCGGAGGACTGCTGCCGCCTCCACCCGCACAGCTCCACTGCAAGGCGGCAAGCCACAGGGCGGCCACTCGCACGCCTCCGGCGCGCCAGCAGAATCCTGCCGAGAGTAAACGGAGATCCACCGAAGACACTTGCCGACTGAGCCCTCTGCATTCTACCTGCAGGGTGCCGGCAGCAGAAAGGTCTTTTCGCCCTGATGACCGTACCATCGCACCCGCCGCCATGGGAAAATCGGTCTGGATGCCCCGAACTGCACTGACGGAATACCTGGCCTATTTCGAACGCCACGGCAGCGAGGTCGCTGTCGCGGAGCGTCGTGGCTACCGCTGGGCCTATATCCGGTATCGCGAACTGCTCTGCCTGGCCCGGCAGTTTGCACATGAACTGGAAATCCGCAGCCTTGCAAAGGGAGATCGTGTCCTGCTGTGGGGCGAAAACTCCGCCGCGTGGGTGGTCGCGTTCTGGGGCTGTCTGCTCCGCGGGGTCGTGGTGGTGCCCATGGACCGGATCGCTGCACCGGACTTTGCCCGGCGCGTGGCCGAACAAGTCGACGCCCAGCTCGTGGTGTGCACCCGAGCCCTGCGCCCGCACATCGCCAACCGACCGAGCCTGACGCTCGAAGAGCTGCCCGACGCCATCCGGCAGCATCCCGCTGTCCCGTCCCGCCCGGAGCTGGCCCGCCAGGATCCGGTGCAGATTGTTTTCACCTCCGGGACTACGGCGGAGCCCCGCGGCGTCGTTCTCACCCACGGCAATATCCTGGCCAACCTGGAACCCCTCGAAGAGCAGATCCACCCCTACCTGACGTACGAGCGCATCGTCCATCCCCTTCGGTTCCTGACCTTGCTGCCGCTCAGCCACGTCTTCGGCCAGTTCCTCGGGTTGTTCTTGCCGCCGCTGCTCGGCGGCACGGTGACGTTCGTGCCGGCGCTGAACCCCACCGAGATCATCGAAACCATCCGCCAGCAGCGCATCTCGGTGCTGGTCACCGTGCCGCACTTGCTGAAAACCCTCCAACAAAAACTGCTGCGGGACCTGGAAGCCGAAGGGAGCCTGGATCGCTTCTGGCAGCAGTATCACGCCTCCGCGGAGGTACGTTTCTGGTGGCGCTGGTGGCGGTTCCGTCACATCCACCGTCGTTTCGGCTGGAAGTTCTGGGCCTTTGTTTCTGGCGGAGCCACCCTCGACGCCGCCACCGAAGAATTCTGGACCCGCCTCGGCTACGCTGTCATCCAAGGCTACGGGCTTACCGAAACCACTTCGTTGATCAGCGTGAATCATCCCTTCCGACTCAGCAAAGGCTCCATCGGCAAGATCCTGCCCGGCCGGGAAATCAAGCTCAGCGAAACTGGCGAGATTCTCGTGCGCGGCGAAAGCGTCGCCGCCGGATACTGGTCCGGACAGCAGTTGCAGCCGGTGCTCGGCGAGGACGACTGGTTTCACACCGGCGACCTCGGTGCCCTGGATGCGGAAGGTCACCTCTATTTCAAGGGTCGGCGCAAGAACGTCATTGTCACACCGGCCGGGCTGAACATCTATCCGGAAGACCTGGAAGCTGTGCTGCGCCGACAGCCGGAGGTGCGCGACGTGGTGGTCTTCGGCCTCGAGCGAGATGGCAATGCCGAGCCCTGCGCTGTGTTGCTGCTGCGCGGCACCGCCGACCCGGAAGCCGTCGTTCGCCGCGCGAACTCCGAACTGGCCGATTTCCAGCAGATCCGCCACTGGTACGTCTGGCCCGAAGAAGACTTCCCCCGCACACCCACGCAGAAGCCGCGCCTGGGGGAAATCCAGCAGGCAGTCGCGGCAGCCCGCGGCGGCCGCGAAGCCGCCCAGCCAGCGACCAGCGCGCTGGCGGAGCTGATTGCCCGTGTCACCGGTCGCGCCCCCAAGACGCTCGATCCCAACGCACAGCTCGGCGCCGACCTGAATCTCAGCTCGATTGACCGCGTCGAGTTGCTCAGCGCCCTCGAAGACCGCTTTCAGGTGGATTTGAGCGAAGCGCACTTCACCGAAGCCATCACGGTCGGCGAAGTCGAGCAGATGCTGCGCCAACCTGCTCCCCGGCACGCTGAATTCGTCTATCCGCGTTGGGCGCAGCGGTGGCCGGTGACCTGGCTGCGCTGGTTCGTCTACTACCTGCTCGTCTGGCCGGCCACGATGATACTGGCGCGACCGACCATCCATGGACGCGAACACCTCCGCGGGCTCCGCGGGCCGCTGCTGATTGTCTGCAACCACATTACGCGCTCGGACATCGGCTTCATCCTGGCCGCCCTGCCCGCCCGCCTGCGGCACCGCCTGGCCGTGGCGATGGAAGGGGAACGCCTGCGCGATATGCGCACTCCGCCGCCGAGCCGCGGGGCGCTGCGCGGCTGGCTCGACCGGATCGGCTACGTGCTCGTTGTCGCCCTGTTCAACGTCTTCCCGCTGCCGACCCGCGCCGGCTTCCGCCAGAGCTTCCGCTACGCGGGCGAATGCGTTGACCGTGGCTATAGCCTGCTCGTGTTTCCCGAGGGCCGGCTGACCCGCGATGGTTCGATCGGACCGTTCCGCACAGGCATCGGCATCCTGACCGCCAATCTGCGCCTGCCCGTTCTCCCCATGCGCATCGATGGACTGTTCGCGCTGAAACAACGGCGGCAACGCTGGGCGCGGCCGGGCACTGTGCGCGTCACCCTCGGCCGCCCGCACCGCTTCCCGCCGGACAGCGATCCGGAAGAGATCACGCGCACCTTGGAAGCGACAGTGAAGTCACTGGGAAGCTGACCGGGGCGCTGGACCTGACCCGCGCCCCGGACGATCCGCGCGTTGTCACAGAATCGGCGGCGGGCCCTGACCGCGCTGGCCCGGCTTGGGCAGGGGCTTGCGCGGCAGCAGCTCATTCCGGTTCGCTGCGTGATAGACAAACGCCGCTACGATGACGGCCATCTGTTTCAGATCCGCTTCCTGCAGCCGCTCGAACGTGTCCATGTTCGAGTGGTGCGTCAACGTGGAGTAGTCCATCGGGTCCTGAATGAACTGAAAGCCGGGCAGCCCGACAGCGTCAAACGCCAGATGGTCGGTGCCCCCGGTGCCGCGGATGCTCAGCGTGGTCATGCCCAGGTTGCGGAAAGGCTCCATCCACTGCGCGAAGATCGGGGCCACCGCCTCGTTGCCCTGCAAATAGATCCCGCGAATCTTCCCCGTCCCGTTGTCAATGTTGAAATAGACGGAAAACTTCGCATGGCCCGGTTTCAGTTGCATGGTCTGCGGATCGGCAAAGTGTTTCCGCACATACTCGCGCGAGCCGAGCAGTCCCTGTTCCTCGCCCGTCCACAGCGCCAGCCGCACCGTACGCCGCAGCTTCAACCCGGTCGCCTTCAGGATGCGCATCGCTTCCATCATCACCACAGAGCCGGCAGCGTTGTCCGTGGCGCCGGTGCCGGCATGCCAACTATCGAAGTGTGCGCCGAGCATGACCAGCTCGTCCGCCTTGTCGGTGCCCGGCAGATCCGCCAGCACGTTGAAGGACCCCAACTCGCCGTCATAGAACCGGTTCTGAATGTTCAGCTCGATGGTGACCGGGAGATTCGCCTTCAGGAGCCGGTACAGCCGGCCGTAGTGTTCGATGGCCAACATCACGCGCGGAAGCTTCGGCGCCGTGGCCGGTCGCCGCGTATCGGCTCCGCCGGCGCCGCCGACACGCACCACACCGGCATCCCAGGGCGAAGGTTCCAAGATGGCCACCACGCCTTCCTCCTCGAAGAATTTCGCCACCCGCTGTGCCAACTCCCGCCGGCGCACAAACTCCTGTCGCCGCAGCTCGGCGTCCTCTGCCGGCGAGGTGGGCACCGGCTGCTGCGCCCGCTGTGCCAGTTCTTCATCCGTGAGCCGGCGCGCCGGCGCCTCAAATTTCGGATCCACACGCCGCAAGGCACTGGTCAGCACAATTTTCCCGCGGAGCTTGCCGCGGAATTTCGCAAGGTCCTCCTCACGCTCGATCGGCGCGAGCACGGCTTCGGCGGTCACGGGGCCTTCCGTTCCGGGCGTCCAAGCGACTGGATAGCCAATCAGCGGAAACGGCTGTGGCGTGATCACATGTGCGCTGAACCGCTCGTTGCGCCAGCCGCGCCCGAACTCTCCCTCCCACGGCTCCAGCCGTGGATTGGTCAGCCCCCACTCCTTCATCTTGGCCACGGCCCACTCGGCGGCGGCGCGGATGTTCGGAGAGTTCGTCAACCGCGGTCCGTGCACATCAGTCAGATAAAACGCAATCTCATTCACCTTCGAGTTGTTGAATCCTTCGTCTTTGATGAGTTGAATGGCCTGCAGATCCACCGGCTCGGGTGCCTGCGCCAGAACCGGAACCACCAGCGCCAGAGCCAGCACCAGGGTTGCCCTCTTCCACTGTTTCCGTACCATCAATCTCCTCCCATTGGATCGGCCCAGCCGGATCCCTGCGATCCCGCCTGTCCGGCCGCGGGCACGCTGGCCGCGCTCGGTTGGACGTATCAAGGTCCCCGGCTGTTTCAACTGAGTTTTGCTGTCCGAGGCTTGCGCGCTGGCGGCCGACAGCGCGCCGCTGAACCAGCTATACTGATGCGCTATGCACTCTACGCAGGAAGAAGCGATTCTGGAAGCCTTTCGCCGCTGGGGTTATCTGCAGGCCAACCTGGACCCGCTCGGGCACCTGAAACCGCGGCCCCATCCGGAGCTGGAACTCGCCGGCCCGGTCGCGGAACGCGCGCGCCGCATCTACTGCGGCACGCTGGCCGTGGAATTTGCCCACATCCCCGAACCCGAGCGCCGCCGCTGGATTGCCGAACACATCGAAGCCGAACCGGCTCCGCCCGATCGCTCGCGGATCCTCGATCTGTTGCTGCGCGCAGAGGTCTTCGAACAGATGCTGCAGTCGCGCTATCCGGGCACGAAACGGTTCTCGCTGGAAGGCGTGGCCGCGCTGCTCCCGCTGCTCGATGCCGTGCTGAGCACGGCCGGTGCACTCGGCGCCGAACAAGCCGTGCTGGCCATGAGCCACCGCGGCCGGCTGAACGTTGTCCTGCACATTGTCGGCCGCTCAGCGGTCGAGCTGTTCGCCGGCTTCGAAGACGTGGATCCCCGCAGCGTGCTGGGCAGTGGCGACGTGAAATACCATCTCGGCGCGACCGGCAGCTTCCGCACTGCCCAGGGCAAGAAACTGGCCATCCACCTGGTCTCCAATCCCAGCCACCTGGAAGCCGTTGACCCGGTCGCGCTCGGTCGTGCCCGAGCCAAGCAGGACCGGCTGGGCAGCGAGGGCCCCCGTCGGGTATTGCCGGTCTTGATGCACGGGGATGCAGCCTTTGCTGGCCAGGGTATCACGGCCGAAACGTTGAACCTCTGCGGCGTCGAAGGTTTCACCGTGGGCGGCGCGGTGCACATCATCGTCAACAACCTGATCGGCTTCACCACCAATCCCGAAGAGCTGCACAGCTCCCGCT
>JAIMBE010000049.1 GCA_023511565.1 Bacillota bacterium | reverse complement strand
GGCGTGGACTATATGACCATCCACGCCGGCGTGCTCCGCGAATTCGTTCCGCTGGTGCGCAACCGGATCACCGGAATTGTCAGTCGCGGCGGCGCCCTGATGGCGCAGTGGATGGAATACCATCGCAAGCAGAACTTCCTCTACGAACGGTTCACCGACATCTGCAAGATTTTCCGGAAATACGACGTCAGCTTCTCGCTGGGCGACGGCCTCCGGCCGGGCTGCTTGGCCGATGCCAGCGACGAAGCCCAGTTCGCCGAACTCGAGGTGCTCGGCCAGCTCACCAAGGTCGCCTGGGAGTACGATGTGCAGGTCATGATCGAAGGCCCGGGCCACGTGCCGATGGATCAGCTCGAGCTCCAGGTGCGCAAGGAACAAGAGCTGTGCCACGAAGCACCGTTCTACACCCTGGGCCCTTTGGTCACCGACATCGCTCCGGGCTACGACCACATCACCAGCGCCATCGGGGCCGCCATGGTCGGCTGGTATGGTGCCTCGCTGCTTTGCTACGTGACCCCAAAGGAACACCTCGGGCTGCCCAACGCGGAGGACGTGCGCCAGGGCGTGATCGCTTATAAAATCGCCGCCCACGCTGCCGATGTCGCACGCAAGCGCCCCGGTGCACGGGACCGCGACGATGCCATCAGCTACGCCCGTTTCCTGTTCGACTGGGAAAAGCAGTTCGCGCTTTCGCTCGACCCGGAAACCGCTCGGGCCCTGCACGATGAGTCCTTGCCCGACGATTTCTACAAGGAAGCCAAATTCTGTTCCATGTGCGGCCCGAAATTCTGTTCGATGAACATCACACAGCTCGCCGAAGCCTATCGTGGCGAGACGCAGCAGGGGCGACGGCAGAAGTTCGTCGAACTGCTGGCCCGCGTCGAAAAGTAGCTGGCCGTTCGTGTCCCCCAGGGTTCGTGGCGACCGCCCCCTGCGCCCAGATCCGGCAGGATGCACTGGTCATGGCCGAAGGAAATCCACAGGAACGCCTCCGTGAGGAATTTAACCGCTGGGCCGATGCCGGCCGTGGCGAGGAGATGGAGCGGGAACATCGCCGCATCGCCGAGCAGACCCTGGCGCTGATGCCGTTCCGTGCGACCGACAACGTGCTGGACGTTGGCTGCGGTGTCGGCTGGCTCGCCCGTCGGCTGGCCGAGCGGGTTCCGGAAGGCCGCATCGTCGGCATGGACGTCAGCGACCAGATGGTTCGCCGCGCCCGCCGCAACAACGCCGACCTGGTTCACGCCCTGTTCATTGTCGGGAGCGTCGAGGAAATTCCCTGGGAATCACACTTCTTCGACAAAGTGATTTCGGTGGAGTCCGCCTACTACTGGCCGGACCCTGCGGCGGGCCTGCGCGAAATCTTCCGCGTGCTTCGCGAAGGCGGCAGCGCCTGGATCTTGATCAATTACTACCGCGATAATCCGCACTGCCATCAGTGGGGTCCGCTGCTCGCCGTGCCCACCCATCTGCTCAGCGCGGAAGAGTGGGCGGGGTTGTTCCGCCAGGCCGGCTTTGTCGAGGTGGCCTGGCACTGCATCCCGGACGATACGCCGGTGCCCGAGGTGTACACCGGCCGCTGGTTCCGCGACGCGGCGCAGATGCGCGCCTTTCGTCAGCAGGGCGCCCTGCTCATCCACGGCACCAAGCCCCGCGCCTGACTCGGCAGAAAGCGCGCACCGCTGTCGCATCGTCAAACACGTTCCCGGCGCCGAGCTCGCGCAAGATCGGCTCGTTCGTTTCACGACGGGCCAGTCCCATCACCTCATGACCGCGGTGCGGAACCGGCGCACAAACGCTCGCCCCAGCACCCCTGCGGCACCGGCGATGAAGATCCGCATCGCTGCCTGCACCCGACCCGGCCGGGACCGGTTTTTGACTCCCTGCGCTGCCAGCAGATATACTACAGGCGCGTGGTGTCCCAGAATAGTTTTCAGGAGCAGCCGAACGTGCTCGCGAGTCGTCACGACCGCAATTTCATGATTACGACGGTGGACTACGTCTTCAACTGGGCGCGAAAGAGTGCCATCTGGCCGCTGACCTTCGGACTGGCCTGCTGCGCCATTGAGATGATTGCTTCGACTACGTCCCGCTTCGATATTGCCCGCTTCGGCGCCGAAGTCTTCCGGCCCTCGCCGCGCCAGGCCGACCTGATGATCGTCGCCGGCACGGTCACGTTGAAGATGGCGCCGGTGCTGAAGCGCGTCTGGGATCAGATGCCGGACCCGAAATGGTGCATTTCGATGGGGGCTTGCTCCAGCGTGGGCGGACCGTTCAATGTCTATTCCGTGCTGCAGGGCGTAGATAAAATTGTGCCGGTGGATGTCTATGTGATCGGCTGCCCGCCCCGGCCCGAAGGGTTGTTCTACGCGCTGCTGAAACTGCAGGACAAAATTGACCAGATGTCGCTGGCGCACCGCCCCACGGAGGTGCGGCTGGAGCCGGGCATGGTCGAAGATTTCAAGCGCGGCGTCATGGTGGCGCAGACCCTGCAGCCGCGCTGAGCGCCTGGTTCTTTGGAATCGATTCCCTAGCACAAGGAGTCCGAGCATGGCGTGGCTGCGTGCCGTGAAGAAATCGGAAATCCCACCGGGTTCGGTGGCGGAACTCCAGCTCGACGGCAAAACCATTGCCTTGGCCAATGTGGGGGGCCAGTTCTACGCCATCGACAATACCTGCCTGCATCGCGGCGGGCCGCTGGGCCAAGGAGCGTTGAACGGTCAGCTCGTCACCTGTCCTTGGCACGGCTGGCAGTACGATGTCACCACCGGGAAATCCGCGATGAATCCGGCCGTCGGGGTTACCTGCTATCGGGTGGAAGTCCGCGGCGACGATGTCTGGGTGGATTGCGGCTAGCGACGTCGCCACCCTCGGGCTTCCACGGCGGGCGCTCTTTTTTTGCAAACCTGGTGCCGCCGAGCGCGCGATGCGTGTATAGTGCTGCCGAACACGGTGGAGCGCGTGCATAAGCCGGCCATGGCGCGGCGGCATTGGATCTTCGCAGCAGACCCGCGCCAGTATCACTGGGACACCCTGTTTGTGAAGAACAAGGAGATGTGGCGCGGTGCCGGCACGCGGCCGGCCACCCTGCGGCAGGTGCGACAGGTACGCCGGGGCGATCGCGTCCTCTGCTATCACAGCGCCCCTGAACGTGCGATGTACGCCATCGCCGAAGTGAGCCGCGAACCGTACCCCGATCCGCTCGATCCCTCCGGTCGCAGCCTCACGATTGACCTGCGCGCCATCCAGCGCCTGCCGCGCCCGATTCCCCTCGAGGAATTGAAAAAGGCACCTGAACTGCGCAAGCTGAAATTTCTGAAGAACGTTCGCGTCACCGTTTCTCCGCTTACCGAAGCCGAATACGCCGCCATTCTGAAGCTGGCCGGCATCGTGGCGCAGATTGGCATTCCGCTGCCCTGAGGCCCAACGGCCTCGCCCCCGTTCTCTTTTTGGCCTCTGGTCTGGCGCCGTCCGGTTTAGTACTATACGCGCGCTATGCGTACCTTCCGGCCAACTCTGTTGTTCGTGCTCCTCGCCGCCAGCCTGCTCGGGACGGGATGCCGGCCCGGAACCGGCTCGGTGGAAACCTACGATCTCATCCTGCGCAACGGCACGGTCTACGATGGCAGTGGTGGCCCACCGCTGCGCGCCGACGTTGCAGTGCGCGGTGACCGCATTGCTGCTGTGGGCCCGTTGAATCATGCGCGCGCGCGTACCGAGCTGGACGTCGCTGGCTTGGCCGTTGCCCCGGGCTTCATCAACATGCTCAGCTGGGCCACCGAATCGCTCATTCACGACGGCCGCTCGATGAGCGATATCAAGCAGGGCATCACCCTGGAGGTGTTCGGCGAAGGCTGGTCCATGGGCCCGCTGAACGAGGCCATGAAGCAGGAACAGCGCCGGCGCATGGGCGAACGCCCCTATGAAATCGCCTGGACCACCCTCGGCGAATACCTGGAGTTCCTGGAACGCAAGGGCGTCGCGCCCAACGTGGCTTCCTTTGTCGGTGCCACCACGATTCGCATTCACGAAATCGGCTATGAGGACCGTCCCCCCACCCGGCAAGAACTCGATCGGATGCGCGGGCTCGTCCGCCAGGCCATGGAAGAAGGCGCACTGGGTGTGGGCTCCTCGCTGATTTATGCGCCGGCCTTCTATGCCAGGACCGAGGAGCTGATCGAGCTCTGCAAAGTGGCCGCCGAGTACGACGGCATGTACATCTCCCACATGCGCAGCGAAGGCCCCCGGCTGCTCGAGGCGATTGACGAGTTGATTAGCATCGCTCGCGAAGCCGGCATCCGCGCCGAAATCTACCACCTGAAAGCGGCGGGCAAATCCAACTGGAGCAAGATGGACGCTGCCATTGCCCGCGTCGAAGCTGCCCGGGCCGCCGGCCTGCCGATCACCGCCGATATGTACACCTACATCGCCGGTGCCACGGGTCTGAACGCCACAATGCCACCCTGGGTACAGGAAGGGGGCCACGAGGCCTGGGTTCGCCGGCTCCGCAATCCGCAGATCCGCGCACGCGTCAAGCGCGAAATGCTTACCCCGACCCAAGCCTGGGAAAATTTCTTCGTGGAAGCCGGCCCGGACCGCATCTTGCTGGTGGGCTTCCGGAACAAAGCCCTCCGCGAAAAATACCTCGCGAAGACCCTGGCGGAAGTGGCTCGTTTGCGCGGCGAACACCCCGCCGATACGGCCATGAATCTGGTCATCGAGGATGACAGCCGCGTGGACGCGGTCTATTTCCTGATGACCGAGGAGAATGTGCGGAAGCAGATCCAGCTTCCCTGGGTCAGTTTTGGCTCTGATGCCGGCTCGGTCGCCGCCGAGGGCCCGGTGCTGAATGTGCACCTGCACCCGCGTGCCTACGGCAACTTTGCCCGGTTGCTCGGCAAATACGTCCGCGAGGAGAAACTGATCTCGCTCGAAGAAGCGATTCGCCGCCTCACTTCGCTCCCCGCCGGCAATCTGAAGATTGCCGACCGCGGCCGGCTCAAGCCCGGTTATTTTGCCGATATCGTGGTCTTCGACCCGGAAAAGATTCAGGACCACGCCACGTTTGAAAATCCGCACCAGTACGCTACCGGTATGGTCCACGTCTTTGTCAACGGCACGCAGGTGCTGCGCAATGGTGAGCACACCGGAGCCACCCCGGGCCGCTTCGTCCGCGGTCCCGGTTACAAAAAGCAGTGAGGGCACCGCCATCGCCGCAGCGGCCGACAACCGCTGCGGGTCGTGCGGTGGGAAGGGAGGTCGCGTGCGTCTGGCCGTGGTTCTGCTTTTTGCCAGTGGGCTGGTGGCCTGTCGCGGCCCTGAGCCCCCACCGCAGCCCTCGCTGACCGACCTGCTGGCGGGCATCCCGCAGGGCCGCGTCCGCGTCGTGGACCTGACCCACGCGCACCGCGAAGGCATCCCCGCCTGGCCGGGCGATACGAAACCGTTCGAGGCCCGCATCCAGGCCCGCGCCGAGCAGGCGGGCTATTTCAGCCGCAGCTTCTGCACACTGGAGCATTTCGGCACGCACATGGATGCACCGGTGCACTTCCCTCCAGGGAAAACGACGGTAGACGCCATCCCCCCTGCACGCCTGTTCGGCCCCGCCGTGGTGCTGGACGTCTCCGCTCAGGCCCGTGAAAACGCCGACTACCGGCTCACCCCGGACGATATCGAACGCTGGGAGGCCGCCCATGGCACGATTCCCGCCGGGGCCATCGTGCTGCTCCGCACCGGCTGGGCCGCTCGCTGGCCGGACGAACGGTCCTACCGCAATCAGGACAGCACCGGCCTCATGCACTTTCCGGGTTTCTCCGTCGAAGCGGTGCGCGTGCTGATCGAACGCCGTGTGAGTGGCTTGGGCATTGACACGCTCAGCATGGACTACGGCCCCTCACAGACGTTCGAAGCCCACCGGGTCTCGCACGGCGCCGATCTGTTTCATCTGGAAAATCTGGCCGATCTGAGCGCGTTGCCGCCCACCGGAGCATTTCTGATTGTTGCGCCGGTCAAACTCGAGGGCGGTTCCGGTGGCCCGGTGCGTGTCTTTGCTATCCTGCCCGAGTGAGGCCTGCAGGTTTCGGGCGGCTCGAACGGTGGAAACTTTTCCTCGGAAGACGCGCAGCAGAAATCTGGCACGCGGTAGTTCTGTGCGCGAAAGCGGCGCTTCGGTCACAAGGACCGGAAACCTTTCCGCATCGTGTTCGCCGATGCCGGCGACGTGCTCCGGCCCCGGAAATGACCGGCGGGCAGTTCGGCGCCGACGGCATGATGGCTCATGGGAACTCCGCTGCGCCCGCATTTCCGCTGGTGAACACTGCAATCTACAGCTTCGCGCACCGCTGCCACAGCCCGGTGAACGTCCAGGCCGGCGAGTCTCTGCCTGCGGTCCACGGCTGCAACCGGACGGCTGGGACAGCCGTTCCGCGCGGGACGGTCCCGCGCATGGGCGGACTAGGAGTGGGTGGTGGCGCCGGCGCAGGAAGAGCCTGCGCCGGCCGTGCACCCGTAGCAGTGGTTGGCAGTGACAATGCGGCGGGTGTGGAGCTTTGCCGCGTCGAAGTCGCGGATGTGCTGCGGTGCGCCGTTGCCGATGGGCAGCTCGAGCATCTGGTTGAAGTCGCAGTCGTACAGAGTTCCATCCCAGCCCACCGAGAGCGTGTAGCGGCACATCACACCCGCCGCTGCAGCGGGATTGAACGCATTCGCCAGCCGCTGCATGTAGCCTTCGTAATTTCCGCTGGCCAGCAGAAATTCCAGGAAGCGGCTGATGGGCATGTTCGTGATGGCGTACAG
Organism: Bacillota bacterium; assembly: GCA_023511565.1. GTDB lineage: Bacteria > Acidobacteriota > Terriglobia > Acidiferrales > UBA7541 > DSGC01. The sequence goes on along the minus strand of JAIMBE010000049.1, from coordinate 11,381 downwards.
GCGGTTGAACACTACACCGAATTGTCGCTCCAGTTCCCGCTTGAATTGCTTCTCGATGGCGTCCTGCTTCGGTGGCAGGAACGCACCGACCGGGTTGTACACCAGATTCAGCAACAGACCACTGCCTTCCCGGCCGTAGCCGAGCGCATTCAGCCGTCGCAGGGCCTCGATGGATTTGTCGAAGACACCGAGACCGCGCTGCGCGTCGGTCTGTGCGGCGCGGAAGTAGGGCAGCGACGCGATGACTTCGACCTGGTGGCGCGCGAGAAACTCCGCGAGATCCGCCTGCGGCGGTAGCAACAGCACGGTCAGATTGCAACGGTCCATCACATGCCGGCCGAGTGCGCGCGCCTGCTCGACCAGCCAGCGGAAGTTGGGATTCAGTTCGGGAGCCCCTCCCGTGATGTCCACCACGGGGATCTCGGTCTGGGCCAGCGCGCGGATGCACAGCTCGGCAGTTTCGCGCGTCATGATTTCCTTGCGGTCCGGGCCGGCGTCCACGTGGCAGTGCGCGCAGACCTGGTTGCACAGCTTGCCGACATTGATCTGGAACACCGTGATGCCCGTCGCCCGGAGGGGCAACAGGTTCGCTTCCGCCAACTTCTGCTCAAACGGCGGAAAGCCGTTGGGCGCGGAAAGAATCCGCAGCTGCTCCGCGGCGGACGCAAGCGGCCTGCCCTGTGCTTTCAGGCTCTGGCCCATAGTGTGCCTCCGGTCCCCGACCTGCGGTCGGCTACATCGAAAGTTTCTGGACAATGTTGCGCATCTGCACGCCGTGCACCAGCGAGGCGCCACCTCGAATCGCGCAGGCCACATGGACGGCTTCGGTCATTTCCTCGATGTTCGACCCCTGCTGCAGGCAGGCCTGCGTGTAGGCATCGATGCAGTACGGACACTGCACCGCGTGCGCGACGGCCAGCGCGATGAGCGCTTTTTCGCGTTCGGTCAGCGCTCCTTCCGCAAACACAGCGCTGTAGTACGCGAGGAATTTTTCCCACAACTCGGGATTGCCTTTGCCCATTTCGGCGAATTTGTTCAAATCGTGCGGGTGATAGTAGGTCTCCATGCCAGCCCTCCTTCCGTGCTTGCGAGGTCGGTCTTGCCTCGTCCGGGCACGCCAACGTCCCAGAGTCGAAGCGACCGCGACGCATCCCCCGGCTCGAATCGTCAGCAACAACCGGCGCCGGGCGCACAGGCTGCCGCCGGCGGGATGGTTTTGCGGTAGCGATGTCCTTTCGTCTCCGCCGGGGAGCGCAGCGCGTTCTGCCCGCAAGCGAACGGCCGCGGCTTGCGGACGGGTCGGCGCGGCGGCACCGGGATGATGTCCTGCGCGTAGGGTTCCGCGGTCAGCAGCCGATAGGTTTTCTCGCAGACGGCCATGCGTTGGCCGCGGAGCAGGGTGTGCCCGTCGTCATCCTCGACACGCCGCCACGGCCCTCGGTAGATGACGGCCTGATGGTGTTCCCAGCACGGCCCCTGTTTGCCTTTGCGTGCGGTCACGGTCACACTGCGGAATTCGATACCGCGAATCGTCCTCCACGGTTGGGCGTCGTACTTATCGATCGTGATGCCGTAGAACCCGGCGCGCTCGAACGCTGCCAGAAACGCAGGCTCATGAAACGCTCCGGCGATGCAGCCGCTCCACAGTTCCGGGTCGCGCTTCAGGGTGTCCGGCACCGGCTCGTCGCTGACGATGTCACTGATGGCAACGCGGCCACCGCGCTTCAACACGCGGAACATTTCGCGGAACAGGGACTCCCGGTCTTCTTCCCGCACCAGGTTCAGCACGCAGTTGGAGATAATGATATCCACCGATTCATCCGGGATCATCGGAGCCGCAGAACGCAACCGCGCCTGAAATTCTTCCAGACGGTGCAGATCATCGCTCGAACGCACCGGATTGACTTTCAGATATGCGTCCACCTCGTCGAGCGGCAGGGCTAGGTCTTGGATGCGTCCGCGGAGGAACCTCACGTTGTCGTAGCCCTGCCGCGCCGCAATTTCGGACTGATGCTTGCGCGCCAGCGCCAGCATCTCCGGGTGGAAGTCTACGCCAATGACGCGGCCCCTGGGCCCCACGATCTGGGCGGCAATGTAGCAGATCTTGCCAGCCCCACTGCCCAGGTCGAGCACTGTGTCGCCTTCGCGGACGTAGCGTGTGGGGTCACCGCAGCCGTAATCCTTCTCCAGGATTTCCTGCGGGATGATGTCCAGATATTTCGGGTCGTAGCGGACCGGGCAGCAGAGCTGCGCCTCGCGCGAGCGAGCCGCACGCGCGTAACGTTGCCGGACGGCAGCTTCGGCATCGAGCGTTGAGGTTCCGATCCCGTTCTTTCGAGCCATGTTCTTACCTCCGAAGTTGAAAACCTTCCCGCGCCACTACCTGGTCCACAGCACGTAGGCCACGGAAGCCAGCAGCGCCCCGGCCGGCAGTGTGACCACCCAGGACAGCCCAATCATGCGCACCAGCCGCCAGTCCGCCGCGCGGTGGCGCAGCAGGCCGATGCCGAAAAGGCCGCGCGGGTGACGTGCGGGGTCGAAACCGGCAGCGCCCACAGCGTGGCCACGCCCTTGAAGTTGTCGTCTGCGCCGTTGGTGAACCCCAGCGCTGCCACGGCGACCTGCAAGAGAGGTTCCGTCGCTCCTTGGAGTCAGAAATTCTGCGTGTGACCTATTGGACGCTTTCCGCGGCTCGCGGGATGCAGGGAAATCCGACCTCCCCCAGTCCGCCCCTGGCACCGTGAATCTATCATGTGATCTTTGTATCGGCAAAAGCCGGCGTGGAAATCCGCCGCGAGGCAATCGGCATTCCGCTGTGGTATTTTGAGGCCGGCCATGCCAGAGCTGCCCGAAGTTGAAACTGTCGCACGCGGTCTGGCCACGGTGCTGCCCGGGCGGCGGATCGCAGCGGTGCGTCTGGGGAAGACCGATTTCATCTCTGACCCGGCTGTCCTGCAAGCGAGCTTGCCCGGCTGCCAAATTGCAGCCGTGCGTCGGTATGGCAAATTCCTCCTCTTTGACTTGCTTCCATCCAATGGCGCCGGCCGGTCTGGTACCCTGCTGGTTCATCTGGGCATGACCGGTCAGCTCGTCGTGCAGCCAGCGGCCGCTCCGGTAGCGCCGCACACCCATGCCCTTCTCACCCTCGACGACGGTCGCCAGTTGCGGTACACCGATGTGCGCCGTTTCGGACGGCTCGCTCTGGTTTCTGCTGAAGACCTTCGCGCTTCGCTGGCCGCGCTCGGACCCGACCCCCTGGAGCTCAGCGCCGCTGAATTCTGCACGCGGCTCGGCCGTCGCAGGGCCAGGATCAAGTCCGTGCTACTCGATCAGCGCACGCTGCGCGGATTGGGCAACATCTATGTGGATGAGAGCCTATGGCGCGCGCAGATTCATCCCACGGAACAGGCCGCACGGCTGGGGCCGGCCCGGCTGAAGCGGCTCTACCGTGCCATACGGCACATCCTGCGCGAAGCGATTCGCTGGCGCGGCTCTTCCATTGCGAACTATCGCGATGCCGCCGGCGCGCCGGGCGGCTATCAGCAGCGGCACTGCGTTTACGGCCGGGAAGGGAAACCGTGCTTGCGTTGCCGGGCAAAGATCCGCCGAGTCCTCGTTGCCGGCCGCAGCAGCCACTACTGCCCGCGCTGCCAGCGCATCCCGCGCCGCCGTCAGAAAGCGCCTTCGGCAGTCAGCCGGCTGGCTCACTGAAATCCAGATCGCTGAGTAAGTTTCCCCACGAGCGGATCGGTGGCCGAGGCGTTTTCTCGCCAGCCTTCTTCTAAGGTGCGTGTTTCCAAGAGGATGATTTCTTCCAGGAATCCTTGATATAGATGGCCATCTATTTGCTTATACAGTTGAGCGGATGGGGGAAGGCAGGGTGGCTCTCTGCGAGATTCTGAAATCGGCTGCGCTGCTTCGGCCGAGGCCGCCGGTGGGCAGGGCCCGGAGGAGCTGAGGAAAATGATCAGCCTGCGGATCCGGAAAGGTGCCGAGGCCCGCCAGCTCTTTGACGAAGCGTTCAACAAAACGTTGAACAAGCTGCGCGTTGCGGGACAGAAGTTCGTTGCAGCCGCGGCACAGGCGTAAGCCGGCCGACCACCTCGTGACTGCTGCCATGGAAAGAGGAAACTCCAGATGATGGAACTTCTGAAGGCCGGGTGGCTGGCGTTGGAAGAGTACATTGCGTTGCACGTGCTGACCTGCCTGGTACCGGCATTTCTGCTGGCCGGGGCCATGGTCACATTCGTGTCGCGGGAGACCATCCTGCAGTACGTGGGTGCGCAGGCCCGCAAGCGAACCGCATTTCCGCTGGCCGCCGGGTCGAGCTTTTTTGTGGCGGCGTGCTCGTGCACGGTCATCCCCGTTGCGAGCGGACTGTACTACGGCGGTGCCGGCATCGGTCCGGCGTTCATCCTGCTGTGGGTGGCGCCGGCGGCGAACCTCCTGGCGCTGATCTACACCGGCGCGATTCTCGGCGCTGAAATGGTAGCGGTGCGAGTCGTCAGCGCGCTGCTGATGGCCTTTGTGGTCGGGGCCGTGATGGCGGCGGCGTTCCGGAACGAGGAACGGGGCCGCGCTGCAGCACTGGCAGCGGACGCCCCGCCCAGGGCAGCGCTCACCTCACGCGGGAGCGCGCTGCTGATTCTCCTGCTCGTGGCCACGTTGCTGGCGCCCAACTATCTGGTTCGCGAAGGGCCGTATCTCCACAAAGTCTTCCTCTGGGCTACGGGCATGGTGGGGACGGCGCTCTATGCCGGGCGTGTGAAGACGCGGCAGGAAATCATCGCCTGGCTCAAGGAGACCGGGTGGTTTGTCCGCCTCATCTTCCCGCTGTTGCTGGTCGGTGTCTTTGTCGTGGGTGTCGTCGGCAAGCTCCTGCCGCAGCAATGGGTGCAGAACTGGCTGGGCGGTGACAGCCTGTCTGCTTCCTTTCTGGCCACACTGATCGGCTCGATCAGCTACTTTGCCACCATGACCGAAGCGCCGTTCGTGGATACGCTGATGAAAATGGGCATGGGCGAGGGCCCGGCACTGGCGCTGTTGCTGACGGGGCCGGGTCTGAGCCTGCCGAACTGGCTGGCCATCACCCGCGTGTTTGGCCCGCGCAAAGCCGTCCTCTATGTGCTGACGATTATCATGCTGGGCACGCTGGTCGGCTGGCTGGCCGGACGATTCTATTTCCCGGATTGATGCGGAGTGAAAATGAAGATCGAAATTCTAGGGCCGGGTTGCCCGCGCTGTCGGGCCACCGAAGAAAATGTGAAGCGCGCCCTCGCTGAGCTGAACCTGGAGGCCGAAGTGCGGCACGTGACGGACCCGAAGGAAATCGCCTTGCGACGCATATTCCTGACACCGGGCGTCGTGGTGGACGGAGCGGTTCGTTCCATCGGGCGGATCCCGGAAGTCGCAGAAATCAAGCAATGGTTCGCCCGTCCCGGGAGCTAAGCGCGGGCACCGGTGCGGCGGATGGGTCGGGCAGATGTTTCGAGCCGCGGGGCTATCGCCGCAAAGATGCGTTCACCCCAACTCCGGCGTTCACGGGGTTCGAGCCAGACGACCTTGTCGCGGAAGCGGTGAAACGGAGACGTCTCCAGCATCTCGCACAGCAGGTCGTGAATCCGTTGCTGAAATTCCAGGTTTTCCGAACGGAAGCCATCGGGCGGAATGCCATTCGGCAGCGGTGGCACGCCGACGAGCAGGGAATAGCTCCGCATCCACCATTCCAGCCAGGGTTCCAGCGAATGCTGTCGGCCGAATTTGTTCACCAGATAGCAGTAGTTGTCGAGCACCGACCGATCGCAGATGACGTTGGTTGCCGTTACGGCCGCACGGAGTTCGGCCGCAATTTGCGTGTGCAGAATCCAAAGCTGGGCTTCGAGCGAGGTGCCCTCGTTGACCGGGAACGGCGCCTGTCGCGCCACTTCCGTCACCAGCTCCACGTTGTATGCAGCTTTCTTCAGCAGCGAGCAGATCTCGAAGGCCAGCGTGGTCTTGCCGACGCCATGGGTGCCGATCAACGCGAGTTTCACGACCGCCTCTGCTCCCAAAACAAGCCTTCCTAACACATCGTCCTGTGCCGGGAAACAGCTTTCGGCTGTCTTCCACAGGTCAGTTGTGGATAATTCCGGTGGTGACGGCCATGCGGGCCGTAATCCAACGCGTTGCGCGCGCCTGCTGCCGGGTGGGAGGGAACACAACGGGCGAAATTGGCCCGGGCCTGGTGGTTCTGCTCGGCGTCGGCCGCAACGACACCGAGCGCGATGCCGCCTACTTGGCCGAGAAAACCGCCACGCTGCGCATCTTTGCTGACGAGCAGGGCAAAATGAACCGGTCGGTGCTCGACGTCGGCGGCGCGGTGCTCGTCGTCAGCCAGTTCACTTTGTACGGCGACGCACGCGGGCAGCGTCGGCCGAGCTTTGTGCAGGCCGCACCGCCCGAGTCCGGGAAACGGCTCTACGAAGAGTACGTGCGCGCCCTGGCGGCACTCGGCGTGCCGGTGCAGACGGGTGTTTTTCAGGCGCAGATGCAGGTGGAGCTGATCAACGACGGGCCCGTCACCATCCTGCTCGATTCCGAGAAAACGTTCTAGCGTATGACACTGCAGTACGATTGGCGCCACAAGCCCCCACGTTCCCGCTCGGCCCGGCCTGCGGACGCACCTGAAGCTGTCTTTGCAGAGGTGACGGCGCGGCTCCTCGCGCAGGGCTCGGCCCGCGGACGTGCAGCTTTGCGGCGTTTTGGTGTTACTGCTGCGGTTGCCTACGGTGTCCCGGCTTCCAAACTACACCGGCTGGCACGGGCAAGTGGATCGCTGCTGCCGCTACCTGTTCTTCGCCGGCCGCCAAGACGGCCGTAAACTGGGCGTTACGCCAGGTTGGCAAGCGCAGCCCGGCCGTCCAGCCCGGCTGCAGGCACACCCGGTCCAGAAGCCGTTGCGAGACCGACAAGACCCCGTGGAACACAGAACTCTCGGATAAGGCCCGCCGAAGCCTTGCGACGCGTTCGGTTCGGAATAAAACTTCCCGCAGCGTTTCGGGTTAGATGGATTGTTACGTGGGCAACGGCCATGAATTTCCGCAGACACTCCCTGAAGGTGCGACTTTACATCTCCGCCCTGGTTCTGTGCCTGGGGACCGCACTTGCCGTCGGCGTCGCGCGTACCCAGCCAGGGCAGAACGCCCTGCCCTACAAGCTCGATGCGGGGCCTTATCGTGTCGAATTCGTCCGCTACGATTGGCACGATGCGGTGCGCCAGCGCGACGTGCCGGTGAAGATTTACTTTCCCGCCAGCGGCAGTGGCCCGTTCCCGGTGATTCTCTTCTCGCACGGGTTGGGCGGCACGCGCGAAGACTATGAATACCTGGGCCGGCACTGGGCCAGCCACGGCTTTGTCTCTGTCCATCTGCAGCACCTTGGCAGCGACGACTCCGTCTGGCGGGGCAGCGTAAACCCGATGGAATCGATGCGCCAGGCCGTGCGCAATCCGGCCAACGCCCTCCACCGCTCACGCGACGTGAGCTTTGCGATTGACCAGATCGAGCGCCTGCAAATCGAAGATTCGCCCCTGCGCGGCCGGCTCGACCTTGCGCAGATCGGTGTTGCGGGACATTCCTTCGGCGCCTTCACCACACTGGCCGTCGCAGGGATGGCGTTCGGGCTCGCCGGAGACGAGCGGACAATGCGTGATCCGCGCGTCAAGGCCGCCATCGCGATGAGCGCGCCGGTGCCGGAGCGCCGCGAGCACCTCGCTCGCATGTACGGAGCCATCGCGATCCCCTGCCTGCACATCACCGGCACGCTCGACGTGAGCCCGATAACCCCGCAGACCAGCGCGGCAGACCGCCAGCTGCCCTTTGAACACTCTCGCGGACCGGACAAGTACTTGATTGTTTTCGAGGGCGGTGACCACATGGTGTTTTCCGGCATCAGACGCCGCCGAGCCCCACGCGCCGATGTCGAACTCGATCCCGTCTTTCACAGCCTCATCCGGCAGGCCACGACGGCGTTCTGGGACGCCTATCTCCGCAACGAGGCCTCGGCCCGTCAGTGGCTCGCGGATGGCGGTTTGCAAGCCGTGCTCGGTGCCCGTGGCGTGTTCAAAAAGAAATAACTCTCGGCACAGCTCCTGCGGGCACCGTAGGCAGAGCCCATCCCGCTTTCTCCGCTTTCTAGAAGGGCACGCGGTATGCCCGTCCAAAGTAGCCCATGCGGACAAAGGGAATCGGCTCTGAGTCGTCAAGAGGATCCGTGTTCTCGAAATCACCGCTGGGAATGCTCAAGCTGTCGTTCGGTCGGAACAGAACCGGACGGTTGCCGGTTTTTGACCGCAACATGATGCGCCGCTATAATGCGAAGCAGAGGCTCGTGGGCCGCTAGCTCAACTGGTAGAGCAGCTGACTCTTAATCAGCGGGTTCCAGGTTCGAGTCCTGGGCGGCTCACCACTGCTGTCTCGTCCTTGCCGGCGTCCACCTGTCGTTGAGTTTCAAACTGCGTTCCATTGTGTTCTTGTACATAACCTCAACGACGTCGCGCGGCTGCTGACGCTACCGTTCGAGTAAACCTGCAATGCAGCCCACACGTTCCGGATCTCCTCAAAAACTGTCTGTTCCCATGAGAATCTAATGGCGCGGTGTCGGTCGTACCAACGGAACAGGTGTGGTCGAGAGCAATCTCCGGGTCGAACGCCGTGCCAGCGGTCGGTGGTGGGGAGGGCACATACGCTCGCCAGCGGTAAATTCCCCTACCGGGTCGGAAGAAGTCGAGGTTCGATTGTCGGCTGGGCGTACGAGCCGACAGACGCTCCAATGCGGCGCGATTGTAGTACACACCAGCAGCAATGACCGCAGCGATTCGACGCGTATTGCGGATATCGTCGAGCGGGTTGGCCTCGAGCAGCACCAGATCAGCCAGTTTGCCGACCTCGATGGTTCCCAGTCGTTGTTCTTCTCTGAAGAACTGAGCCGCATTTCGGGTGGCGGTCTGCAGGGCTTCGCCCGGGGTCAGACCGATTTCAACGACCAGGCGTTCGAGCTCTTCGTGCAGGCTCGAGCCGGGATAGATGAAGCGGGCACCGAAATCCGTTCCCGCCAGGAACAGGGCCCCCGCACGATGCAGGTGGCGAAGCCGCTCCACCGCACCACGGTAGACGGCGGCCCAGTCTTGCGGCGGCTCGAACTGATCGAGCCGGCGTTGCAGTCGCCAGGCCTCCACGAGCGGTTCCGGGAGCGAACGACTGCGAGACTTGCGCGGTTGGCTCAGGGCGTTCAAGCGCTCATCCATGAGTTTCGGAGCCAGCAGCCGGGACGTGTGGAAGGTAACCAGCGTGGGCACCAGGTAGCTCCGGTTCTGCTGCAACGCATCAGCAAAGCGATCGATTTCTGCAAGGGGCAGGGTAGCTTCTTCCGGGCCAGTCAGGACATGCTCGAAACTTTTCTGACCGGCTGCGGCGGCCTCGGCCAGGGAAACGCCCTGCGGCGAGTGCCCGGCCACGGGCAGTCCGACGCGGTTTGCCGCAGTGACAATGGCGTGAAAGATTTCCGGAGTGGTGTTCATCCGGAACTTGATGCAGGTCGCCCCCTGTTGGGCCAGGTCGCGCACGGCACGTTCAACCTGCTCGGCGTCGCTGACGGGAATGCGTTCCGTGCGAATCGCGTTGATTCGGTCGCGAAAGGGAGGCTCCAGCGCACCGGCCAGTCGCGCGAGTATTTCAAGGAAGCGGGGACTTTCCAGGATTCTGCCCGCCGTGTAGATGCGCGGGCCTATGCGCGTGCCGGCGGCAATTTCCTGCTGCCAGGCTCGTACGGTAGGAAAATCGCCTCCCAGGTCGCGCACGGCAGTCACCCCGTGGGCCAGGAAGACAGGCAACAGGGAGGGATCACCCATGCTGAGATGCACGTGCATGTCCCACAGCCCCGGAATCAAATACCGGCCGCGGCCACGGATGACGCGCACCTGTTCGGGTGGAGTCCACGTGCGGGCCTCGTCAATGGCGGCGATGCGGCCGTTTGCCACCAGTACGGTTTGGGACGGGCGGGGAGGAGCACCGGTGCCGTCAATGACGGTGACCTCGGTGAGGGCGAACGGTTCGGTCGAACGCACAGCGGGGTGCTGCCCGGCGCCCCAGCCGACAACCGCGAGCAGTACGGTCAGCCAAACGGCCAATTGAAGCGGGATGCGTCGATGGGTCATGGGTCGACCCGTGCAGAAATGGCCCATGGGAAATACGTACGACGAGGCAGCGATCTTTCAGCGACACAATGGCGAGATACGCAGTTACCACTTTGCGCTGCGCAGATTTGCGTGTAACTGATCATCGTATAACGGGTTCACTACTTGACATGTCATCTTTGACTATATTACTGAGAGGCGAAGTTTTTCAGGAGGATGGCAATGCAAAACGAACGCACTGTGTGGCTGGTCGCGGCTGCAGTGATCGCCGCCGCGTCGCTGGCAGCGCTCACTTTTGCTCAGGCGCCGGCTGGAAGCGCCATCCAGTTTCCAGCGGGTTACCGGAACTGGACGCATGTCAAGTCCATGGTGATCCACGACCAATCGCATCCGCTGTTCAACGCCTTTGGCGGGATCCACCATGTGTATGTGAACGAGCGGGGCATGCAGGCCCTGAACCGGGAAAATCCGCGCTATCCGGATGGAAGTATTTTTGTGTTCGACCTGCTGGAGGCCCGGCTGGAAGGCGGCGCCTATGTGGAGGGCAACCGCAAGGTCTTGGCCGTCATGGTGAAAGATTCGCGAAAGTACGCAGCAACGGGAGGCTGGGGATTCGAAGCCTTCGCCGGGGGCGACCCGACCCAGCGCGTCGTCAAGGATGCCGCCACCGAATGTTTTCAGTGCCACGACTCGCAGCAGGCATCCGATTATGTTTTCTCGAAATGGCGGCCGTAGTGCACAGAACAGGGTTGGCGCCGGCCACCGTTTGTGCTAGATTTGAATCACCTCATACACTCTCTTGATTCAACTCCTCCGGCTCTACGGCCGGAGCGGGAATTCGGGCCCGGGACGCACCTCCGGGCAAGGTCCATCCCCGACAAGGACTCCGCCCACCCGGGCCCGTTCGTTTTTTGTGCAACGAGCGTTCCGCTCCTCTCCGCCCTGGTTCAACTCCCGTGCGGGAATCGGGTAGAATGAGACGGCAGGCACACGCCTGTGCGCCATGCGTCCGAATTTTCCCGCACCGAGGCTGTACCGCGCCGTGTTGCGCCAGAGCCGCGAACTGGCGCCGGATACCAGGCACCTGGAGTGGGAGGTCACGGCGGGTGGACGATTTGAGTTTCTGGCCGGACAGTTCATCTCTATGGTGCTGCAGCACCACGGTCAAGCGCTGACGCGGGCCTACTCGATTGCCTCCGCTCCGGATGAC
>JAIMBE010000005.1 GCA_023511565.1 Bacillota bacterium | reverse complement strand
ATCGGCGAACGCAGCTCGCACACCTGGTTCGTGCTGAAATACCTGCTCGGATTCGCCGACGTGCGCAACTACGACGGTTCGTGGACGGAGTGGGGCAACCTGGTTGGCGCGCCCATCGAACGCGGCGAAGCCGCACGCGCCGCCCACTGAACCGGCGCGGCCCAAAACCGAACCGCGGAGACCGGACTGCGAAGGAGGGTTTGTGGTGCGTCTGTTGACACTGGCCACCGGCCTGGCGCTGCTGCTCTCGCCCGCTGCGGCTCAGGATGCCTTGGATGCGCAGATCGCTGCGGAACTGGCCGCGCTGCGCGCCAGCTACGAGCATCTGCATCGCCATCCAGAACTTTCCTATCAGGAAAATCAGACCGCCGCATATCTGGCCGGCGAGCTGCGTCGGCTGGGCTTCGCGGTGAGCGAAAACGTGGGCAACTATGGTGTGCCCGGGCGCAACGCGTACGGCGTGGTGGGCGTGCTGCGCAACGGCGCGGGGCCGACCGTCCTGCTCCGCACCGACCTGGACGCACTGCCTGTGGAAGAAAAGACCGGCCTGCCGTACGCCAGCCGCGTCCGCGCGCTGTTGGACGGCAGCGAGGTCCCCGTCATGCACGCCTGCGGCCACGACATGCACATGACCGCCTGGCTCGGCGCAGCGCGGATGCTGGTTCGGCTGCGCGACCGGTGGCAGGGAACGCTGGTGATGATCGGCCAGCCGGCCGAAGAGCGCGGCGCCGGGGCACGGGCCCTGCTCCGCGACGGGCTCTACACGCGCTTTCCCCGCCCCGATGCCGTGGTGGCGCTGCACGTCTCGGCCGACCTGCCTGCAGGCAAAATCGGCTACCGGGAAGGCTACGCGCTGGCCAGCGCCGATTCGGTGGATATCACCGTGTTCGGCTCGGGCGGCCACGGTGCCTACCCGCATCGCACGAAAGACCCGATCGTGATTGCCGCTCAACTGGTGCTCGCGCTGCAGACGATCGTCAGCCGGGAAATTGCTCCGCTGGAACCGGCCGTGGTTACCGTGGGCTCTTTCCACGCCGGCACCAAGCACAACATCATCCCCGATCAAGCCCACCTGCAACTAACCGTGCGTGCCTACAAGCCCGAAGTCCGCGAGCAGATCCTGACTGCGATCCGCCGACTCGCGCGCGGCGTAGCCCTGGCCGCCGGTATCCCAGAAGACCGCCTGCCACGCGTTGTCCACTCCGAAGAAGAGTCCACACCTGCCACCCACAACGATCCGGCACTCACCGAACGCCTGGCCGGTGCGCTGAAACTTGCCCTCGGTGAAACCAACGTGGTGCGGACCGAGCCGGTCATGGGTGCCGAGGATTTCAGCCGCTACGGACTCGAACAACCACCTGTGCCCATCTGCATGCTGTGGCTCGGCGCGGCCGATCCCCAACGTCTCGAAGCCGCACGGGCAGCGGGCACCACACTGCCCGGGCTGCACTCGGCTGAGTTCGCCCCCTTGGTGGAACCGGTCATCCAGACGGGTGTGAAGGCACTGACCACCGCAGCACTCGAACTGTTCAAGAAGTGACCGGCTGAGGTGAGCTAGGTCTTCCGCCTAAGGGGTTGTCCACCTCGCTGCGCAGGCTGTTCTGGGCTACGGCTGCGTTTCACACCGGTGCACGACACCCGCACTACGGAGCCGGTAGCCCGCGTCAGCGCAGCGATCCGGGTGGAATCCAGTGGCGCCGCGCCTCGTCGTAGATGGCGTCGATCTTCGTCTTCAGCTCGGCCTGGCGAGCTTCCAGCAGGGCCAGCTCGTTCTGCGGGGAAAGGCGCATGGACTCGCGGTCGAGTCGCAGGCCCGGCTCGTGCCAAACCATCGGATTGGCCAGTGCGGCGCGAATAAGAGCGATGCGCTCCGCAACGGCTTCGCTTTCGGCTTCGAGCGGGGCCAGCTGCTCTCGGTACCATGCCGGATCGAATTCCTTCCGATAGCCGCCGGGAATCGCAGGCGTGGAAACGAACGCAGTCGGGTCGCCGATCTGGGATACCGCCGCAGACGGCTGCGCAGCATCTTCGAGCGCTTCGTTGGTCCACACCGTGCGCTGCGGGGGAGCCGGCGCAGCAACGGCGGGGGTCATCGTCATCGCCAGCATAAGTCCCACCGCGACGCAGACCGTACCGTGCACCATGGCAGCCTCCCCGGGGACAACACGATTATAACTCCAGCAGAACGGGCTGCGGTGCTACTGGGCCACGCCGGCCGGCCGTTGCGCAGCCAACTCGCGCCGCAGCGTGACCAAGGCTTCGGCCGGCGGCCCCAGACGACGATAATCGCTGATGTCGATCTGCTCGTGCACAGAGAAACCGAACAGAAACCGGCGTCCGCGATAGTCGAATTCGTACCGGGCGGGCAACCAGATGCCCGGCGCCACTTCGGTCTGCTCGATCACAAAGGTGCCCCCGCGATACAGCTTGCCGAGAATGCCGCCGCCGAAGCTGATGTCCTTGAAGATTTCCGCCTCGGCACGCACCAGCTGCGCGGTCGGCTCGTCAATCCAAACCACGGCGCGGACGCTCTGAAACGCCGCGGCGATCCGGTTGGGGGGACGAAAGTCCGGATTCGGCTCCAGCAGGATACTGGCAAGCGTTCGGCCATTGCGCTGTTCGCGTCCCAGCCAGCGCGCCAGGAACGCTTCCCGGGCAGCGTCGACCGTCTGGTGGCGCTCGCGTCGCCGCTTCTCAAACCGCTCCACCTTGGGCCGCTGCACGTCGCTGCTCGGGTTCTGGGCGCGCTCGAGTTCGCGGACAACGCCCTCCAGGTGCTGCTGAATCTGCGCGGGGGGAACCAAACGATCCCCATCCCGAAGCAAGACCCGGATCGTGCCCGTGCCGGTGGGGAACACGCGATAGGTTTTGTCTTCCTTCACCGCGGATTCTTCGGAGCTGCCCCGGAAGGAACGATGGCGCTCGATGCGTTCGTATTCGAGCAAGGCCTCGTCGTTGCGATGCTGATTGGCAACCACCTGAAAAAGCAGGGCCCGCAGCTCCTCGCGGGAGGGAGAGCGTTCGGCGCCCGAGCGCACCTGCACGCTCGGCGCGGCAAGCAGCGCCGTGGCAGCAAACGAAGCAACCATCGCCCTGGCTACGCGCATCCTGGCGCGACCGCTCCCGGTGGGATGAATCGCAAGGCGGGAACGGTTGCACGACCATTGTACCCGCACTTCGGCCTCCCAAACACGCTCAAGAAAGGCACGCGGGCTCGGCGCCTGCGAGGCGCGGAATTCGCCGCCGGTATAGCCTTTGCTGCCCGGCCACGGCAGTGCGAGTCGGACCAGATTTGCTCGATTTCCTTTTTGAGACGATAATTGACGCTCACGATCACCCCCGTGTTGCGTTGCTCAAAGATGCGGAAGTGCAAGCTCACGTCGAGGGGGGCAGGGTTCGGCCGTCTTTTTCCAAATCGCCAATAGAACAGCAACTGAGGCGCAATGCCTTTCGTTCCGCAGGGAGCTGGAGGCCCCGGCGGACCGGCAGCACGCCGCGGCAAAGCATTCGGGAGGGCAGCAGTGAAAATGCACAGGGAAGACTGTTGTGCCAGCGCTGTGCTCGAAACACCAGTGGGCAGGCTGCGGGTGGTGGCTTCGCCTCGCGGCATCTGCCGCGTTGCCTTCGGTGCGCGCCACCAGTCAGGCACCAACGGTACGCCGGCGGCGCGGCGACATCTGGCAGCCGCCGTGGCGCAGTTGCGCGAGTACTTTGCGGGGCGGCGCCGACAGTTTCGTCTGCGCGTGGAGCTGGTGGGCACACCGCTCGAGCGGCGCATCTGGCAGGCGCTGCGCGAGATTCCTTTCGGCGGCACCATCAGCTACGGAGCGCTGGCGCGACGGCTGGGCGTACCACGCGCCGCGCGCGCCGTGGGCCGAGCCTGCGCGAAGAATCCCCTGCCGGTGATTGTACCCTGCCACCGGGTGGTGGCGGCCGATGGTTCGCTGCATGGCTTCGGTGGCGGGCTCTGGCGCAAGCAGCGCCTGCTCGAACATGAAGGGGCGCGACCGCCGCACCAGGGGGTGTAACCCTCCACCGTGCGGCTGCGTCCTTTGTGGCGATTGCACCATCTAAGCTTATGCAATTTCCATCACCATACCAGGAGGAGCCGATGATGCATTGGCGGTTGGGGGTTCGCATGTTGTTTCTGGCGGGGTTGCTGGCGGCTTTGGCCGCGACTGCACAGGCCGAACGGCAGCCCTTTGTGTTCGACCGGGCGCACAGCCAGATCAATTTTGTCGCCGACGCGCTGCTGATCAGCGCCCACGGCTACTTCGAACGGTTCGACGGGGAAATTCTGGTTGACCGGCAGAACCTGGAAAACTCTTCGATCCGCTTGGTGGTTGAAGCGGCCAGCATCAACACGCGCAACGAACGGCGGGACAATCACCTGCGCAGCGCTGACTTCTTCGACGCGGCAAATCACCCGCAGATCACTTTCACCAGCACTGCCATCCGCCGCGTGGACGAGAAAAATGCGATCATCACCGGTGAGCTGACCATCCGCGGCAACACGCGCACAATCGAGGTGCCCACGCAGATCGTGTTCCTGCGCGACACCGGCGGGCGTTTTCGCGGGCAGTTCCAGATCAACCGCAAAGAGTTCGGGATCAATTACAATTCCGCGATGAACCCGATCGACGATGTGGTCACGGTGCAGTTCGACTTCCACCTGGTGGACCAGCAGGCTATGGAGCAGCGCCGGCAGCAGCGGCAACAGCAGCAGCCGCAACAGCAGCAGCCGGGCAACCCGGGCCGGTAAACGGCTCCGCCGGCGCTACGGCTGCGGAGAGGACTGTGCCTGGCGCGCCGCCGTCCACGGCGGCACCACGCCGTTGCTCCGCGCGTAGGCAATCATCTGCCCCAGATGTTCGTGGGCGTGCGTGGCCAGCAGCAGCAACACGTTGCGGTAGGTGGAATCGCGCCCGAACAAGCGCACAGTCTTGTCGAGATCGGCGTCGGATACCCGTTCGATGGCCCACTTCACGTGCGCGAAGCTGTTCTTGAGGTGCTCGACAATTTTCGCTTTGTCGGTCGTGGACCGTTCGAACCCTTGGGGTGCAAAGCCCTCGGGCGGCTGGACGCCGACGGCCCGCGGGATGGAGTAGTTGCCTCCGGCGACGTGTAGGAAGACCTCGCTGACCGAGCGGACACCCGCACCGGGCCGCCAGGTGTACGTTTCAGCGGGAATGGCTTCGGCAAGCTGGACCAGCTTGGTTTCCGCATCTTGAATCCAGTAGAGGATTTCGCCGCGGACTCCGGCGAGGTTGGCTGCGCCCTGCGCGCGCGCTGGCGCACCGAGCAGCCCGAGCCACAACACGGCCAAACAGGATCGGCTGAGCAATCGCTTCATCTGTCTCCCTTTTCCTGCCGGCACGGGCCCGGCCCGCAGCCGGCTCAGCGTGATTTGCTCCGACGGGGATTCCGCAGGGTCGAAGCTGTTCTATCACAATCCGGGGCCGGTGTCGAGCGTGGGGCCGACGGTAAACTTTGCGGCGGCGCCAAACGTATTAGAGAGAAGGAAGGCTAGGCACAGAGCCATGCGAGCAGACCTGCTGGCCAAAACGGTGACGCTTCGTGAGACCTTGCGGCTCGCCCTGGAGACGCTACGCAGCCACAAGCTGCGCAGTTTTTTGACGCTGCTCGGAGTGATTCTGGCGGTCGCGGCGCTGGTGGTGGTGATGAGCGCGGTCGAGGGCCTGAACCGCTACGTGGGCGAACAAATTGCGAATTTCGGCGCCAACGTGTTCGTCGTGAACCAGATGGGCATCATCACCAGCCTGGAAGAGTTTCTGAAGGCGCAGCGCCGGCCGCCCATCACCCTGGAAGATTTCCACTGGCTGCGCGAGAACATGGAGCTGGCCGAAAGTATAGCGGCCGGCGACGATACCCAAATCGAGGTGCGCTACGGCAACGAAGTGCTGGAAGAGGTCGCGCTGGTCGGTGTGACTCCAAACTTTCTCGATGTGCGGGGCTGGGCGTTGGCCCACGGCCGCTTCTTCACCGAACTGGATGAACAGCGACGGGTACCGGTTTGCGTGGTTGGTGCCGACATCACCGACCGTTTTTTCCCCCGGCTGGATGCCATCGGCAAGACCGTCCGGCTCGGTGGTTTGTCCTGCGAAATCGTAGGCACGCTGAAGCGGATGGGCACGCTGCTGGGCCAGTCCGCCGACAACTTGGTTCTGATTCCGCTGGGAACGTTCCGCAAGGGCTGGTCGCGGCCCGGCGCTTCGCTGTTTCTGCTCGTGCAGGCCCCCTCGCCGGAACTGATGCCGGCCGCCGAAGACGAAGCGCGGTTGCTGCTGCGGGCGCGGCGCCACGTGCCCTACCACGAGCCGGACAATTTCGGCATCATCGCGCCGAACTCGATCACCAGCCTGTGGGAGCGACTGACCGGTACCATCTTCGCCACCGCGCTGGGACTCACCTCGGTGTTCATGGTCGTGGGCGGGATCGTGATCATGAACATCATGCTGGCCAGCGTAACCGAACGCACCCGCGAAATCGGCATCCGCAAGGCGCTCGGGGCACGCCGGCGGCACATCGTGATGCAGTTCCTGGTCGAGTCGGCCGTGCTGGCGGCCACCGGCGGTGGGATCGGACTGGCCCTCGCCGCCGGATTCGGCGCGCTGGTGCAGATGGCCGTCGGCTTTCCGATGTACACGCCGCCCGGTGCAGTGGCGATTGCGCTGTTGCTGTCCACCTCGGTGGGATTGTTTTTCGGCATCTACCCGGCCCTGCGCGCAGCGCGCCTGGAGCCGGTAGAGGCTATGCGCGCGGAAACCTGAGGCCCGATGCAACTGCGACAAGACATCCGCGAGAACCTGGCCCTGGCTTTGGACACGATCCGCAGCCACAAGCTGCGCAGCTTCCTGACCGTGCTCGGCGTGGTCATGGGGGTCGCCGTGCTGATTCTTGTGGTGGGGCTGGTGGCGGGCATTGACCAAGCCGTGGTGGAAGAGATGACCGGCTTCGGCACCGACACAGCCTACATCAGCCGCTTCGCCCAGGGACCGCGGGTGGGACGGCTGACCCGCGAAGAACGCATGCGCAAACCGCTCGCTCCGGAAGACGCAGAGTTCATCCGCTCCGCCTGCCCGGCGGTGAAAACTGTGGCCACGAACCTTTTCGTCTTCGGCCTGCACCAGGTGCGCTACCGCGACCAGACTGTGCAGCCGGTGGAATTCCGCGGCACCACCCCGGAGTTCGTCGAAGTCTACGGCAACGCGACGATGAAAGAAGGGCGCTTCTTCACCGCCTCGGAGAATCTTCATCGGCGCAACGTGGTGGTGCTCGGCGAAAACGTGGCCCAGGCGCTGTTCCCAGCCGGCGACGCGCTGGGACGCGAGGTGCTGGTCAACGGCTTCGGATTTCTGGTCATTGGAGTCTTCCAGAAACCGAAAGGCGGCTTCGGCGAAAGTGACGAAGACCGGCGCGTGGTGATCCCCTTCGAAACGCTGAAAAAACTCTATCCGGCCGCCGAGGAAGTCGGTTTCCGCATTCTGGCCTATCCGGGCCAGCTCGAACCAGCCGTGGATCAGGTCCGCGAAGTGCTGCGGCGCCGCCGAAACGTGGGCTACAACGACCCGGACAACTTCGCCATCACGACCGCGGCACAGGCCATTGAGCAGTTCCGCAACATCGTGGGCGGCATCGCCATCACGGTGGTGGTGTTGAGCACGGTTGGACTGCTGGTGGGCGGCGTGGGCGTGATGAACATTATGCTCGTCTCGGTGACCGAACGCACCCGCGAGATCGGCGTCCGCAAGGCCATCGGCGCGCGCCGGCGCGACATCGTCTGGCAGTTCCTCCTCGAAGCGATGACACTGACCAGCCTGGGAGGCGCCGTCGGCATCATCCTGGCCGCAGCCGTGATCGGCACCGTTCGCGCGGCCACAACACTGGCTGTCACCGTCCCGCTCTGGGCGGTGCTCGTCGGCCTGGGCGTTTCCGCTAGCGTGGGACTGATCTTCGGCGTCTGGCCGGCGGTGAAAGCGGCCCGGCTCGACCCGGTCGAAGCCCTCCGCTACGAGTAACCGCCGGGGCCCCCGGTGACAATAAGGCTCTGCGCTGGCTGAATGGTATGGCCGCCGTGGAGCCCGATCTCTGCCTGCCCCGCTTATGGGTGCGAGCTGGCCGCTGCGGCGGTCTGCAGCGCGTGGAAGGCCGGATCGCTGGCCCAGTGCTGCGCGAAGTTCCTGATGTAGTGCTTCAGGTGGCGAAACCAGAAACCTCGAAATTTGAACGCTTCCATCTCTGCCAGGGCCTGCTCAGCGGTCCACCCCTGCACAGCGATGCGATACGCAGCCAGCATCACGCCGGTGCGTTCAGCACCACGCTGGCAGTGCACAAAGATCTTCTGATTGCGATGCTGCTGCAACAGTTGCAGGAACTGAGCCACCTGGCGGTTGTCCGGTCTTCGGAAGCTGCTCCATGGAATGTGGACAAAGCGGATGCCGAGCGCTTCGAGTCGAGCGCGCTCGGGTTCAACGTCGTCGGCATCGTTGCGGAAGTTCACCACGATCTCGATGCCCAGTTCCTGCAAGCTGCGGTAGCCGCCCGCCGCCGCATCCGGCTGTCCGCCGCGGTAGAGATTTTCATGCACCTTGCCCAGATTCGGCAGGCCCGAGAGGTGAAGCTTTTCCGCAGGCGCAAATCGTGCGGCCACTGCGGGGGCCGGAGCCACCTGCTGCACGAGGGAAACTGCGCTGTCGCTAAGAGTCCAGCCGCAGGGCCAGCACAGTGCGACGCACAGAAGGGTTGCGCGCTGCGGTTTCTGCATAGCGAGCAGCATAGCGGGCCGGCGCAGCACGCGTCAACGTCCGGCGGCACGCAACGCATTTCCAGTTCCATGGGCCCGCGCAGCTCATGGCAAGAGGGACACTAGGAATAGATGTATTGGACAAACTGAACACAAAATTTTGCGCTTTGCCCTTGACAAGTTCACCCCCAGCCGTATACTGCGCCCAGGTTCGGGGGATTCGCAGCCGCCGGTCAGTTCGATTTCGGGCCCTGCGACAGATTCCCGGCAACCTCCAAATCAAGAGAACAGGCCTTCTGCCTCTGCTCGGCCCGAAGCGGGTTCGTGGTAGGAGCGGCAGGCGAAGTTTCTCTTTTTGGCTTCCGGGAAGCCCTGAGGGACCCCCGGGCCGCACACCGGGCGGGAAGTCGGGCGCGGCTCTGACCGGCACAACAAATTGCACCCCGGATGGAGCCTGATGGCGCAGCGGCGGTACAATGAAGTGACCGCCTCTGCCCAACCACCCGGCCACCCCGGGCAAGGAACTTTGCGGCCAGCGTCCCGAGGATCAGCGGGCGCCGCGCCGGCGCGGAGGCGAACATGGCGGAGCCGAAAGCGGCCCTGAGCGCAACGAACGAGTCCACAGCAGGCACGGCAGTGCACATGGCGCAACAGCGCACCAAAACCGGCCTGGAATTCCAGCGGCGATTCACCGACGGGAAAACGCATCCGTTCGACCGCGTCGAATGGGAACTGCGCACCGCCCAGATCACCAACGAGAAGGGCCAGGTGATCTTCCGCCAAGAAAATGTGGAGGTGCCGAAGTCGTGGTCGATGACCGCCACGAACATTGTGGCGTCGAAATACTTCCACGGCCGACTGGGCACGCCGGAGCGGGAGTCCTCGGTGCGCCAGTTGATCCGTCGCGTGGTGAACACCATCGTCGAATGGGGCGAGCGCGGCGGCTACTTCGCCACGGTGGCCGACCGCGAAGTCTTCCGCGATGAACTGACCCACCTGCTCGTGGAACAGAAGATGGCCTTCAACAGTCCGGTGTGGTTCAACGTCGGCGTGCAGCCGAAGCCACAGTGCTCGGCCTGTTTCATTCAATCTGTCCAGGACGACATGGCCAGCATCATGGAGCTGGCCAAGACCGAAGCCCTGCTGTTCAAGTGGGGGTCGGGAACCGGCACGAACTTTTCACGGCTCCGCGCCAGCCACGAGCCCCTTTCCGGCGGCGGCATCGCTTCCGGGCCGCTGAGCTTCATGAAGGGGTTCGATGCGTTCGCCGGCGTCATCAAGTCCGGCGGGAAAACACGACGCGCCGCCAAGATGGTCATCCTGAACGTGGACCATCCGGACATCGTGGAGTTCATCGAATGCAAGAGGAAGGAGGAGCGCAAGGCGCACACCCTGATCGAGGCTGGTTATGACCCCTCGCTGGACGGCGAGGCCTACAGCTCGATCTTCTACCAGAATGCGAACCACTCGGTGCGCGTCCCCGACGAGTTCATGCAGGCCGTCGAAGAAGACCGCGACTGGTGGACGCGCAACGTCACCGACGGACAGCCGGCCAAAAAGTACCGCGCGCGTGACCTGCTCTGGAAAATCGCAGAGTCCACCTGGCACTGCGGCGACCCGGGCATGCAGTTCGACACCACCATCAACCGCTGGCACACCTGCAAGAACACCGACCGCATCTATGCCTCCAATCCGTGTTCGGAATACATGTTCCTGGATGACACCGCCTGCAATCTCGCCTCGCTGAACCTGCTGAAATTCCTGGGACCGAACGGGCAGTTCGACGTCGAGGGCTTCCGGCACGCGGTCGCCGTGACGATCACCGCGCAGGAAATTCTGGTGGACAACGCCAGCTACCCCACGCCGAAGATCGCCGAGAACTCGCACAATTTCCGTCCCCTGGGACTGGGCTACGCCAACCTGGGCGCGCTGCTGATGTCCATGGCGCTGCCGTACGATTCCGATGCGGGACGGGACGTGTGCGGTGCCATCACCGCACTGATGACCGGTGAGGCCTACGCGCAGTCGGCGCGCATGGCCGAGCGCCTGGGAGCATTCCCCGGCTTTGCCGCCAACCGCGAGCCGATGCTGGACGTGATCCGCATGCACCGCGACGCGCTGCGCCCGCTCCGCGCCGAATACGTTCCCACGCCGCTGCTCGCGGCCGCGCGGGAGGCCTGGAACACCGCCCTGGAACTGGGCGAACGCTACGGCTACCGGAACGCTCAGGTCACTGTGCTCGCGCCCACCGGCACGATCGGATTCATGATGGACTGCGATACGACCGGTATCGAACCGGATCTGGCGCTGGTGAAGTACAAGAAACTGGTCGGCGGTGGGGTGATCAAAATTGTCAACAACACGGTGCCGCGAGCGCTGATGCGACTGGGCTACTCGCCGGAACAGGTCTCGGCCATCGTGGACTACATCGATCAGAACGGCACCATCGAGGGCGCACCCGGGCTGAAGGAAGAACATCTGCCGGTGTTCGACTGTTCGTTCCGACCGGCGAAGGGAACGCGTTCGATTTCCTGGTCGGGCCATTTGAAGATGATGGCCGCGGCGCAGCCGTTCCTTTCCGGCGCCATCAGCAAGACGATCAACATGCCCGAACATTCCACGATCGAAGACATCATGAATGCCTACCTCACTTCCTGGAAGCTCGGGCTGAAGGCTGTGGCCATCTACCGCGACGGCTCGAAAAAAGCCCAGCCCCTGTCGGCCGCCGATACGGAAAAGAAGAAAGAACCGAAGCCCGCTCAGATGCAGCAGGAACTGTTCGCCGGTGCGACGCGGCGCAAGCTGCCCAACGAGCGGCGCTCGATCACGCACAAATTTTCGATCGGCGGGCACGAAGGCTACCTGACGGTGGGCATGTACGAAGATGGCTCGCCCGGCGAGATCTTCATCAAGATGGCCAAGGAAGGATCAACGCTGTCGGGCATCATGGATGGCTTTGCCCTCTCGGTTTCGATTGCCCTGCAGTACGGGGTGCCGCTGAAAGCGCTGGTGGACAAGTTCATCCACACGCGCTTCGAGCCTTCCGGGTTCACTGGCAATCCGGAGATCCCCTACGCGAAGTCCATCCTCGACTACATCGCGCGCTGGCTGGGAGGCAAATTCATCTCCCCGGACTACCTGGTGCTGAGCAGTGCCGCCAACGGGGAATCCCTGCCGCCGACCGAGGCCGCGCCGGCCACGGCCGAGCGGGCTCCGGTCCCGTCGCGTCCGATGGCAGCGATTGACGATGCGCCGTCCTGCTCGGAGTGCGGGATGCTGATGACGCGAAACGGTTCCTGCTACAAATGCGAGAACTGCGGCTCGACCTCGGGCTGCAGCTAGCGCCGCACGGCTCGGCACGGAATCTTCCGGCTGGGGCCGGGCCAGCGTCCACGATTCTCGTCGCCTTGTCGGCACGACCGCCGCACCCGGGGTCGGCATCGAAGGAACCCATGGACACCCCGCTGCAACTCCGGCAACTGATCCCGCCGCTCACAGCACGCACGGCCGACGGTCGATGGGTGCGCGCTTGGGACTTCAAACAAAAGAAGAGCCTGGCCATCGTCTTCCTGCGTCTAGAAGACGTCGCACCGCGCGGCACGGCCGCCGCGCCGAACCCTCTGTCCGCCGAGTTGGCTGCGCGCACCGATGAACTGCGCCGCCTGGAAGCCGTCGCGCTGGTGATCCTGCCCGCGCCGGTGCCCGCATCGCTGGCTCTCGGGTCAGCAGAGGAGGTCGTGGTGGCCGCGGATGTCTCCGGCCGGTCGCAACGCGCGTTCCTGGGCGAAGACGCATTCGGGACTGCGGGCCTTGCGCGTGTGGGAGCGTTTGTGGCGGATCGCTATGGAGAACTGGCTGCACAGTGGATCGCCCGCGAGGCCAGCGCGCTACCGGGTGCCGAAGTGATCCTCGAGTGGCTCAGCCAGGTGCAACTTGCCTGCGAGGAGTGCGGTGCGCCGCACTGGCCCGCCGAGTAGGCGGCGTCACCGCAAGCTGCAAAAAAGAAGAGGCTCCAGATGGAGCCCCTCCTTCGCTCCAACCCCACTCCCTCTTCGAGAGGGTCACCCCGGGAATCGGAGACGGCACCCGAAGAGGCTGCAAACGACGTTCCATTATTCCCGGTTCAGACCCTTCGAGCCATCCTGCTCGGCTACAGCTAGTTACACGGAGCTGGAAATTTTTCATGGCGGCGATCCTGTTTATTTCTACTTATTTTCATAAGTACAAACGGCAGGGCTATGAAGTTTGGGAGAAGTCCCCGGGGCCAGGAGCCGATGTGGCGGAACACCACAGCCCTTGCGACGAGCCGCGGGCACAAAGCGAACACTCAGGATTCTTTCGTCAACCTAAAGTCAAGCTCGATCACGGTTTCCAATTCGACGGATTCGCCGTTGACCTGAACGGGTTCGATGCGCCACTGCCGAACCGCTTCCAGTGCAGCAGGAAACAGCCAGCAGTGACCGCTCAGCAAGCGCACCGCCTTGACTGCGCCTTCGGTGTCAAACAGCGTACGCAGGAGGACGCGGCCCTCCACGCGTGCGTCCCGGGCCTGCTGTGGATACTTCGGCTCCAGACTGCTGCGGAACTTCATCACGTGACCGGGTTCGAGGTGGAGGCGCTTTGGCAGCGGAGTGTGGCCGGAGGCCGTTTCGTTCTCCTCGAAGGAACCAAACAGGGGTACGCCCTGTGCCAGCGCGATATTGCCCAAGTAGCGGAAGCCCCCCTGCTGATAAAGGAAGTAACGCAGACTGTTGGCGGAATTGTCGCCCTTTTTTCGGAGGATGCGCACTTCGTAGAGCTCCACAGGCCGCCGCCGCGCAAGCAGCACGGGTACCTGGTCTTCGTTGGCGTCTGGGCTGCAGCCGCTTTCGTAGCGAAGCACGTGGATCTGCTCAAAACCGGCCTTGGCAATGCCGGTCAGGTCGCGGGCGAGCACCAGATAGAGCGCTGCCCGGCGTTCCAGGTAGCGATCTGCGACGCCCTCCTGCAACGCGTCCCCGAACAGCTCGGCCAAGGTTTCCCGCGGACTCGGCAGGAGCAGCGAGCGGGTGTGGGCATAGACCAGCTGCTCGTCACCGTTTCGTGCCGCCGCGAGCACCGTGCGCATGAAGTTTTCCAATCCCTTGGTCGAATCTTCGTAGCGAGGCACCGCAGACAACGGCTGTGCCGGCGGCCCCTGCGCCAAGCTCGCACCCGCCAGCAGGAATAGGCCCAGGGCCAGAGAAACGCTACGCATTCCGCCACCTCCTGAGGTGATGGCCCAAAGTACGGATTTGTGAGCGAAATGACAAGTCCAATTTGCCGGCGGGCAGCTCAGGCACCGATGGCGTCGCGAATGGCTTCAGCGATCGCGTGAGAGAAGCGCTCGACGTCCGCCTCGCGTTCGGCTTCCACCATGACGCGTGCCAGCGGCTCGGTGCCCGAGTAACGCAACACCACCCGGCCACGACGGCCCAGTGCGCGTTCGGCTTCCGCGAGCGCGCGCGCGACCGTCGGCAGCGAGTCCAGCGGGGGCTTGGCGCGGACAGGAACGTTCAGAATCGTCTGCGGGAAAATGGTCAGCCCCGCGATGAGCTGGTCGAGCGAACCGCGGCAGACAACCAGTGCGGCCATCTTCAACGCCGTGAGCAGGCCATCGCCGGTTGTGTGGTCGTCGAGAAAAATAATGTGGCCGGACTGCTCGCCGCCCAGATTGGCTCCAAGCCGCTGCATGCCCTCGAGCACGTAGCGGTCGCCGACGGGCACGCGTTCCAGCCGGAGGCCTTCCGCGGCCAGGGCCAGCTCCAGGCCCAGGTTCGCCATCGTGGTGCCGACCACGACGCCGCTGCGCAACGTCCCGGCCGCCTTCATCGCGCGCGCGAGCGCCAGCAGCGTGCCATCGCCATTGACCACCTGCCCGCTAGCGCTGACGAAAACAGCGCGGTCGGCATCGCCATCGAACGCCGCACCCAACGCAGCCCGCGTGGCCCGCACAGCTTCGCGCAGCGTTTCCGGGTGCAGCGAGCCGCAGCCGTCATTGATATTGCGTCCATCGGGAGCATTGTGGATGGCCACGACTTCGGCGCCCAGCATGCGGAACAGCTCCGGACCCAACGCGCTCGCCGCGCCGTGAGCGCAGTCGAGCACCAGCTTCATCCCCGCCAGGTTCGCGCCGGCGGGCAGCCGGTGGGCCAGAAACTCCAGATAGGAACGGAGCAGCACGGGCTGCGCATCCAGATTCGCTTCGGCCGTCGGCGGGGGCGGCTGTGCCTGTCGCGCCAGGATGTACTGTTCGAGGGCTTCTTCGACCGCGTCGGGGAATTTCATTCCCGTGCGCGCAATCAGCTTGATGCCGTTGTCGGTGTAGGGATTGTGAGAGGCTGAGATGACCATGCCGGCCGAAAACCCTTGCGCGCGCACCAGGTAGGCCACGCCGGGCGTGGTGACCACGCCCACATAGACGATCGCCACCTGCGCGGCCGCCAGACCGGCAGCGATGCGCCGGGCCAGGTACGGGCCGGATTCGCGCGTATCCACTCCCAGCAGCACCGTGGGCGCCGGCTCGGCGGCGCGCAAATACTCGCCCACCGCGCGGCCAATCCAGTAGAGCGTGGCGTCGTCGAAGGGATAGTGGCCCGGCGTTCCCCGGATGCCATCGGTACCGAAGAGCTGTTTGGGCATCGTGGTGCGGAGGAATTACACGCCGATTCTATCACACGGCCGCTCGGCCACCGGGACTCAGCGCGCACCCGGACCCGCACGAGGGACGATCCGGATCCGAACCTCGGCTGGCGTGATGCGGATCAGTTCCACTCCGGGCGGGAGATCGAGGTGATCCGCCGCCAGGCGCACGAGCAGTTCGCCCGGCGCCGCACCGCTCAAGTCAATGGCGATGGACAATTCCGCCGGAGTGACCCGATGAAGAATCGCCGGTCGTCCGCGGAGCCGCACGTGGATCTGAGTGGGCACGTCTTCGGCCAGCTCGAGTCGAGCGGGCAGGTTGTGGAATTCCAGCGGCACCAGATAGCCGACTTCGGCGATCGGCTCCGCGGTGTAGACGGCCCAGAGCAGAAACGCAATCAGCAACGAGAGCAGTTTCAGATGCCAGTTGTAGAGCAGGACACGCCTGAGCCAGCGCATCGCTCATTCCTTCCGCTCGCGGGAATGAAACCAGCCGGCCGCTTCCGTGCGCAGCGGCGCTGCGGGCAGCGGGGACTGGGAACGGAAGCGGACCAAGAAATCGGCCAGCCGCTGGCGCAACTGTTCGGGCGCGAGGTTCAGCTCGATCGCACCGCCAAACGCAAGCCCGATCGCCCCGCTCTGCTCAGAAACCACCACGGCCACTGCATCGGATTCTTCGGTGACCCCGATCGCCGCACGATGCCGCGTGCCGAGCTGATTGGAAATCATCGGATTGAGCGAAAGCGGGAGAAAACATGCCGCGGCCGCAATCCGGTTGCTCCGGAGAATGGCGGCGCCGTCATGCAGCGGCGACTCCGGGCGGAAGAGGGTGACGAGCAGATCGTAGCTGACCACGGCGTCCAGCGGGACGCCACTTTCAATGTAGGTTTTCAGGCTGACGTCTCGTTCGAGCACAATCAGGGCACCGATGCGCTGCTGGGAAAAGTAGCTGACCGCCATGATCACATCGTCGTGCGCTTCCGCGGTCTGCCGGGAGGAAAACCGCCGCCAGGGGGCCGCGCGACCCAGATGCGCCAGGGCGCGCCGAATCTCCGGCTGGAACAGCACGATCAGCGCAATGACGACGTAGGGCATCAAGTTCGCCAGCAGCCATTCCAGCATCTCCAATCGCGCCCAGCGCGCACCGTAGAAAATCAGCGCCAGCAGGACCAGGGCGATCGCGGTCTGCAGCGCACGGGTGCTACCCAGCAGATTCAGGATGTAGTAGAGCAGGCTGGCAATGATCAGAATGTCGAGTGCCGCGCGCAGGTCCAGCCGGGCCAAGGCGTCCCATGGGAATGCCGCCAGCAGCATGGTGCGGCTACAGTAACGCAGGGGCGCGCGCCAGAGCAAGCTGCTGCAAACGGCACCGTGGCTACTGCCCCGCGCCACGGCTGTGGTAAGGTAGCAGAGAAACACCCATTCCCCGCGATGAACCGTACGCCATTGACCACCCACCCGGCCGGACGCGCCAGCGTGCGCATCATTGCCGCCGGCATTGTGGTCGGCTTCTGCTACTGGGCCTCCAGCGTGGTCATCACGCTGCTCCTTTCGGTGCTGCTGGCCTACTTTCTGGATCCGCTGGTGGAGGGACTGGAGCGGCTGCGCGTGCACCGGATTTTGGGCTCGTTGCTAGCGGTGCTGATCATGCTGGCGCTGCTGGGAGGACTGGGCTGGGTCTTCTGGGACCGGCTGACGCACTTTGCCGAAGACTGGCCGAAGTATGAGGGTGTGCTGCGCGAGGCCATCGCAGGCGTGCGCGAACGGGTCGAAGCCTTCGAGCGGCGTGTCTCCGAGTTGACCCCGGAGCGCCCGAGCGGGCGTCCGATTGTGCAGCTCGAAGATCGGCCGAGTTCCCTGCTGCTCCGCGGGCTCGGCTCGCTCTACGTGTTCTTGCTGGCGGTGAGTTTCCTGCCGTTCCTGGTGTTCTTCATGCTGGTCTACAAACACCGACTCTGGCACGCCACTCTACAGCTGTTCCCCGCAAGCGAGCGAACGCGGGTCAAGCACGCATTGGACGATATCAATGCGATGCTGCGCAGCTTTGTAGTCGGCAACGTCCTGGTGGCGGTGATTCTGGGCCTGGTGACCTCGCTGTTCTTCTGGCTGTTGGGGCTGGACTATCCGTTGCTGACCGGAATCGCCTCCGGATTCCTGAACCTGGTGCCGTATCTGGGTGTGGTGCTGGCGTGGATCCCGCCGCTGATCATCGGGCTGGCGCAATTGAAGAGTTGGTGGATTTTTTTCACCGTGATCGGCGTGCTCGGCTTCTTCCACCTGATTGCCATCAATGTGCTGGTGCCGGCGCTGGTGGGACACAAAGTCCACCTGAACGCTCTGGCGGCCACCGTGGCACTGCTGTTCTGGGGCTGGCTGTGGGGCGGCTTGGGGCTGATTCTGGCCATTCCGATCACGGCTACGGTGAAGGTCATCTGCGACCACGTGGAACCCTGGCGGCCCATCGGCCGCTGGCTCGGCGCCTGAAAGCAGGCACGGCAGGCGCTGGCAGCACCGGGGGCTCCCTGGGACAGCGGGTGCCGCCCGCGACTTCGCGGCCTTTCTTCAGTGGCGCAGGCTTCAGCCTGCGCACCCGGATGATCAAAACTCTCCCGCTGAGGCAGCGGCCGGCAACAGGATCAATAAGCTGCCGCGCAGCCGGCGCCCAGGTGTTGTCGCCACAGCTTCGACTCTTCCTGCCCCGTGATTCCTGCGGCCTGGCTGCGCCCGGCGGAGGTCAGCGGCTGTGGGGGTAAAGCCGCGCGAGTTGCGCGGGTGAGGCGCCGAGTTCAAACAGCACAACCAGCGCAATGTTGCGGAGCTGCTGTCGGACGGTGCCGTGGCGGAGAAACCGCCGTGCTGAAGTCCGCACCGCCGCCGGCAGCACGGCGAATTCTCCGTACCGCCGCAGCCGCCGCAGAAAGTCCACGTCTTCGAGGAACGGTACTTCGCGGAAGCCACCCAGGCGCCAGAAAATTTCCCGGCGCACGAAGAATCCCTGGTCGCCGAAATGGAAAAACCTGCCGGGGAACCGCGTGAACCAGGAATAGAAGCGGAGCATCGGCCGGGGCACGTCGAATTCCAGGCGGAAGCAGCCGCCGGCGACGCGCGGGTCAGCCAACGCGTGGCGGATGTGCGCCTGCCAGCCGGTGGGCAATTCGCTGTCGGCGTGGAGGAACAGGAGCACGTCGGCGTCGTGGCAACGCGCGCCGCGGTTCATCTGCGGACCGCGGCCGGCCACCGGGCAGCGCTCGACGTGGAAAAACTGCCGTGCGATTTCGACCGAGCCGTCGGACGAGCCGCCGTCGGCCACGACGACCGGGCAGTCCCACGCCAGCTCGCGCAATTTCGTAAGCGTAGTGGGAAGGATCGCCGCTTCGTTCAGCACCGGCACGACGATGCCGATGCGCGGCGCTTCGGCGTGCAGGTCAGGAGCCGCGCGAGTGCGGAGCTCGACAGCCGGCGGCGGGGTCACAGACGGAAGTGTTGCACCTCTCTGGCGGACCGTCGCCGTCCCTTCCTGGAAAAATGCGGAATGGAGTTTGTCCCTATGCACCCTTTTCTGCAGCTTCTACAGCGACCGTGAAATCTTCTCCGTGCCAGCGATCTTCGTCGGTCCAGAAAAGCGTAAACTGTACCGGAGCGGTTTGCGAGCGAGGCACAGGCACATCCACGAAGTAAATTCCCAGTGCGGTATCCGCAGCCATCGTATCGTGGATCGTGCTCCATCCGTTCAGGGTCCAGTGGAGGCGGAATGCTTTCGGCGCCTGCACGCGCAGGGTTTGTCCGGCCGCGACGCGGCGCGGCCGGCGGTTCGGCTTCCACACCTCGAGGTCTTTGCGACCGCGGCGCTTCAGGTAGCGTTCGGCCACCACCGGGATGCAATCAAACACCTGGCCATCGGTAATGGAGCGCAACAGTTTGATGTACTCAGCGTGGGCCCACATCAAGGGCATGGCGCTGCCGGCCGGGCGGCCCAGTCGCGGGTGACCCGGCTCGTCCCAGACTTGCTCGGGCAACAGGCCACCACTTGAGGCAAGCTGCTCCAGAGCGTTCAAGTACAGGCGGGCGTCGCGGCCTGCTGCCAGTTCATAGTGGCCGCGTTCGCCGGTCAGCAGCGGCCAGGCGCGTCCGACGCCCCAGCCGAGGAAAGGGCCGCCGTCCGCGGTGGAACCATACCCATCGTGGTTGTAGCGATGCCAGCATGGCCCAGCCGGCGTGTCGACCTTTAAGACCGCATCCACGACCCGGAGGGAATCCTCGATCAACGGGTCGCCGGGCCGGCGGATGCCGTAGCGCACCAGTTCAAGAAAGCCCGCGTCCACGATGTCTTTGGCCGGGAACCAGGCCGGCTCGGCCGGCGGACGATTTCGAATCTGGATCCAACCCCGATTCGGGTCTTCTTCAGCATACGGGTCTCCGGGATTGACGGGATGGATGCGGATGTAGTGCCGGGGAATGCCGGCGACCAGGGTTCCGTCGGTCGTGACCGTCCAGCGTTCAAGATGGGACTCGAGAAAATCGGCGTAATCCTCAAGAAACCGGGCGAGAACCTCATCGCTTCGTGCGCGGGCGAAGTCTGCCGCACAGACCAGCGCGGCAATGTTCGCGGCCAGTGTGGAGGGTGAGTAGCCGGCGTTTTCTTCCCAGCGTTCCTGCTCCGTCGCCGGGCCGTTGAGAATCAAAAACCGAGCGGCCGAGACAACCATCGGGTAGGGGTCAATTGCGCCGAGCGCGTCGGCCTTCCACAGTCGCCAGGCCAGCATCACTGGAAAGGCCACTTCGTCCAGTTGAATTGCGCTCCAGTAGGGTGTGCCGTCAAGCCAGAAATTCTGCGGGAACCCGCCGTCAGCGCGCTGCGAGCAGGCCAAATAGACAAGGGCGCGCTGCGGAGTGATCTGATCGCCGCAGGCCAGCAGGCCGGTTGCGCTGTTGACCAGGTCGCGCGTCCAAACCAGGTGATAGCCACCGATGTCTTCATCTCCTTTGGCTTCGCCCCAGGGAATGCTGGCCGAAGCAATCAGGGCGCCCGCGTAGGTCTTGTCCTCATGGGCCAGCAACAGGCTGTGGCTGATGCGGAACAGGCGGCCGCCATCGCCGGCGTGTTCGTCAAGGGGCACCACATCGCAGCAAACGCGGTTCCACTGCTCGATGTACTTTTCGCGATGCTGCGCAAAAGGAATCGCCAGCGATTGCATCAGCGTGGTGATGGCGGCGTGCCGGCTGGGGCCGAAGGCTAGGGCCACAGTGAACTCCGGCAGCGCCGCAGGGTCCACCTGCCCCAGCACAGCGATGTTGCCCTCGAGCGCCGCCGCGAATTCCCAGTCCATCTGCAGGTTGTCGTGGAGGTCCTGCCAGCCGTCGCTGACCCCTACGTAGCCACACGAAGCGCGTGCAAAGCTGCCTTCGACGCCCAGCGCCAGCCAGGTCTGTTTTTTCCAGGCGAGCAGGATTCGCTGGCCTGCGGCAGAAGCGACGCAGGCCGAATTGCCCCATCCGCCCACCTCGAGGTGAGGTGCCAGCAGAACGTAGACGCGCAGCTTGTCCTTCCATTCAGGCGCCGGTTGGAGTCGGGCGCGGAGCAGCACGCAAGGCTGGTGCGGGTCACAGAGGATTTCTTTCTGCAGGCGGTAGCGCCCTTCGGGGTCTTCGCTGCAAATGCGGTAGCCAAGGGTGTCGCGCTGCAGATATTCGACCGTGCTGCGCAGATGCCGCCGTTCTTCATGGAAGAACGTAGCTCCGTCGGTAATCAGAAGCTGCATGTAGCGCGTTTGTGGTCGGTCAATGGTGGGGTAATAGATCTCGTTCAGAATGCCGTGGGAAAGCGTGAACCAGACGCGGCTTGCCGTCGAATACGCCGTGCCCACACCCTCTTTGGAGCTGGATGTCCACCGCGGCTCAATACCTGGAGCGCCGAATGCAATTTCTCGCAAGCTACTCTCCTGCTGATTGCACCCGCCCGTTCAGGAATTGGATTTGCCCGGCGGGACAGGGATTCAACCCCGTCAACCGGCCTGCTTCCGCGAGGACGGTCTGCGCAGCTCTCCCCGATGCACCTGCGTGGCTAATCATCCTTCCAGATGATGGGCAGCCCGGAAAGATTCAACACAAATTGTGCAAGAACGCACAACGCGCCGCGCCGGCTTGGTGGAGCCGGACCAGACAGCCATTCCACGTTGGCAACCTCAGCGGAGCAGGCGCGTCTGCGGGCGGTAGGCCGACCAGGCATACCAGAAACTGTGCAGGTAGGGCACGCGCTCGAGCTGCGTCCCCGCAAGCGGACCGCTGATCGCGCGCCCTTCGAGCGGGGACCACTGCGATCCTGTCTCCGCGTCTTCCAGATGCACGCTCCCCTTGCGCCGCACCAGCCGAAAATTCAGCCAGCGCCCTCCGGCGAAAGGACGGAACACCGCTGCCGTCTGCGCACCGATCGCATAGAACACAATGACCGGCTTGCGGTTCAGTTTGGTGTTCACCAATGGCTCGGTTTTTAACCGGGCCACAGCGATGGCCACGGCGTCACCCGCTTCGTGCAGCCCGATCACCATCTCTTTGCCGCCCAGCCGGCTGTCCCCCCGCGTGCCAGACAGCCCTTGACGGTTCGGGTCACGGAAGTAATCGGCATAGGGCGAGCCGCGCACACCCGCCGGTTTGCGCAGCACGAGTGTATCAGGATGAAGCTGCTTCCAGAGCCTCCACGGAGCCTGCACGGCAGGGATTTCTTCGAGGCGGTGTCCTTGGAGTGGCCCGCGGAGCGCGGAACCATCTACCTGCGCCCACAGTGTGCCTGTCTCCCGATCGTACATCACCAGCGCGTCTTTGTAGAGCTTGCCGCTGACGGCCAACTCAATTTCCCGGCCCGCCACGTTGCGGGTGTACACGACACCCGTGTGTGCCAGGGGTCACCAGGTGACCGCGATGGGCTTGCCCCCGAGCCGGTCATTGACGATTTCGTGCCGGTCCAGATGCCACAGCGAATACGCCCTGGCCTGACCTGTCTGCGGATCCACCAGACCCAGCACGGGCTCGTCGTCGTCCATCAGCGGCTCGGCTTGTTCTCGCGAAATGAACTCGGGATTACAGATCGCCGGGATGGCATCTTTAGGGAGCACAGTGACCATGATGCCATCGCCGATCCGCTCCTCGGTCCTCGAGGGCTGCTGCGCGTTGACGGCTACAACGCTCGCCGTCACGGCCGCGGCCAGCAGCAAGGCACGAACCGCCGCATCGAACTTCACCCGCATGGCTGCATCCTGCCTTTTGGATCGCATTGCGGAAACCGGGTCCCGCAGTTGCGGGGCCCGCCAAAGACCACCCGGGTCAGGATAGCCCCCGCACCACCCCTTCCCGAGCCATTCTCCGCGGGCCCCACACCGTTGCAACATTCTGGAATTCCGGCGGCGCTACATCATAGCGCCGAGCTTGATCTCTTCCCACCGACCGTTTTTCCGGACTTCCACCTTCTTGGCCATGATAGAACCGTTGTGGATCGAGCCTTGCACACGAATTGCCTGTCCGACGTAATCGGCCAGGGCAGTGGACGGTGCGAGGATGGCGTGGAACTGCTTGTCTTTGGTCAGCAGCCCGCCGGGGGTGCCACCTTTCAGACACATGGTTCCACAACCTTTCATCGCACCGTGGTCGTTGCCGGCCTCGTTCATGGCCAGGTAGCACTTACTGTCCACCAGCGTGCCTTCCAGCGTGACCTCTTTCTGCGCCACGCTGATGCCGGCGCCGATGGCCATAGCCAGAACGAGAATCGGGAGTTGTCGTAGCAGTTTCATGGTTCGAGCCTCCTTAACTCCATATCTGGGTACTGCATCACGGGGATCCCCGGGCCGCTGTGAGCGAAGCGAACGTGCTGCGCCGCTCTCACAACAGACCCGCAAAAAAATGGGCCAGCCGCTCGTAGAGTCGCGCGCTGGTCGCCAGCGGCACTTCAAACGGCTCGCAATCCGCGATAATGCGCAGCGATTGCTTCGTGGTGTCCACAATCACGAAGCACTGCGCACAGCGCGCGATGTGACGTTCCAGCTCACGCCGCAGTTCTTCGGAGCCTTCGCCATCCAGGTAACACGACAAGTTGTCCAACACTTCCTGACAGGTCAGCACGGCTACCTCCCACCAAACCAACCGCCGGGCCGCTCCAAAGCCATGGCCATCATGTTGCGTACCATGCTGGTGGCGCGACGCAGGCGCGAACGCAGCGTTGGCGGTTTTTCGAAATACGCGGCCAGCGCTTCGCGCACCATCAGCCGGGCGCGCAACACGCGCGACTTCGTCGCTGGAATCGAAAGTCCCAGGGCCGCAGCGGTTTCTTCCGTGCTCAGCTCTTCGACATCTCGCAACAGAAGGACCACACGATAGGTCGGCGGCAGCGCACGGATGGCTTCTTCGACAATGCGCTTCAGCTCCGCCGCCGCATAGTGCCGCTCAGGATTGGCGTACCACTCCTCGACGCGGTGGGGCCGGAGGTTTTGCGGTGCGGTTTCCGGGTCATCCAGCGCAGCCGTATCACGCCGGCGGCGGAGAATCTGCAGCGATTCGTTCACCGCAATGCGCGTCAGCCACGTGGTAAAACGCGCATCCCGCCGGAAGGTATGCAGGTTCTGGTACGCTTTCAGAAACGTTTCCTGCATGGCTTCTTCGGCATCGGCCAGCTCACCCAGAATCGCAATCGTGGTGCGGAACACGCGCTTTTCGTGTTTCCGCACGAGCTGCTCATAGGCCTGCCGGTCCCCTTCCAGTGTGCGTTCGACCAGCGGACCATCTTCATCCTGCGCCGGTGAAAAACTGTACTTCCGATTTGGCAATTGCTTGCCCTCCAAGCACGGTGGAACATGACCCTGGAAACGACTCTGGCCCTGCAAAGATACGATACTGGGCCGCAGCAAAAGGATTCAGATTTCCTCTAGCCCGGACCCATACGGCTTCGCCCAGAACTGCCCGGGGCAGCCTAGCATGCCGATCCGGGGACTGTTTTGATCCCTTCGCTGCCGGCTTCCCGCAGTCGCCGCTCGATCTCCGCCCGGAGGTGGTCGGGCGGCTCACTGGCGCCGACCACGATGAACCCATCCGCCAGTGCCGGATCCGTGAGCCTCGGCTGGCGAGCTGGCCACAGCCGCGACGAGACGAACAACGTGAGGACGGTGGCGAGAATGGCTCCGAGCATCGTCATTTCGTAGGTGATGATGCCCGCCGACCACAACGTCACAATGGGCATGCCGCCGGTGCGGAGCGGCCAAGACTGCTGCGTCCCGGCGACCAGAGCAAATCCCACCACTCCGCCCAGGAAACCGCCGCAGGCGGCTAGCCACGGCATCCGACTGTGTCGGCGATACGCACCAAACTCGTATTCTCCCCAAGGCTCAGCGGAAAGCACCAGCAGGGAGGTTTCGGGCAGTCCCGCCGCGCGCAACCCTTCCACAGCGCGCTGAGCGGAGGCAGGCTCGGCGTACACTCCATAGATGGCGTTCACGCGGACCCCTCCGGCGCAACCGTTTTCGCCACTGCTGGAGAAATCTCTGCCCGTTGCTCCGCAAGCGGGTGGCGGCCCACTTTCCACTCCCATACCGAAATGACCGGCACCAGTTTCGCGAACAGCATGTAGAGCAGCACCATGCCCGCGAACGTTGCCACGGTGATGGTGATTTCCACCCAGGTCGGCGCGTACGTGCCCCAACTGTACGGCAGGAACTTGTGCGCTAGCGCGGGCACGATGATCAGGAACCGTTCCAGCCACATGCCGACCACCACGCCGAGCGCAGCGACCACCGTGCTGGCAATCGTGCGCAGCCGCGGGATGGTCAGCAGCGGCACCGGCAACAAAAAGTTGCAGAACACCATGACCCAGAACAGTGGCGCGTAGGGCCCGGACTGCGTCGCACGAAACACCGCCATCTCCGCCGGGTCGTTGCCGTACCACACGGTCAGCCGCTCGGCGAAGATAAAGTAGAACCACAGTAGACTCATCACGAGCAGCAACTTGCCCAGATTGCTGAAGTGTTCCGTTCGCAGATACTCCTCCAGGTGTAAGAGTTTGCGCAGCAGGGCCATCGCCAGAATCAACGCAGCAAGGCCGCTGAAAATCGCCCCGGCAACGAAGTACGGGGCGAAGATCGTGGAATGCCACATCGGTACCGGCGACATCGCAAAGTCGAAGGACACGATCGAATGCACCGAAACAGCCACCGGAATGATGAGCACCGCCATGATGTGCATGGCCGTCTCCAGCCGGTGCCACTGCCGCGGCGTACCTTCCCAGCCCAGTGCCAGCCAGCCATAGACGCGCTGGCGCCAACCGCGTGCGCGGTCGCGCACCAGAGCAAAGTCGGGCAGCATCGGCAGCAGAAGAAACAGGAAGCTGCCCAGCAGATAGGTGTTGATGGCAAAGAAATCCCACAGCAGCGGCGACCGGAAGTTCGGCCACAACCCGCGCTCGTTCGGATACGGGAACAGCCAGAACGCCAGCCACGGCCGTCCCAAGTGGATCAGCGGAAACATCGCGCCGATCATCAGGGCGAACACGGTGATGGCCTCCGCGCAACGCGTCACCGGACGGCGCCAGCCGGCGTTGGCCAGCCGCAGAATCGCGGAGATCAGCGTGCCGGCATGACTGATCCCGATCCAGAAGACGAAGTTGGTGATGTAGAAGCCCCAAAACACCGGTCGGCTGATGCCCGCCACGCCGATCCCATTCCAGATCTGATACCCCCAGGCCACAAACCCCAGCGCCGCCACCAGGCCGACCAGCACCACAGCCAGATAGAACCGCGGCGAGGTTTCCAGCACCGGTCGCAGCAGGTCGTCGTTGATGCGGCTAGCGGTCTTCTCCATCACCACTCCACGACAGCCGGGCCAGATAGGTGATCTTGGGCTGCGTGCCCACTTCTTCGAGCAGCTTCGAGCCGCGCGGCGAGCGCGCCAGCTGCGCGACGCGGCTGTCCGGGTCATTCAAGTCGCCGAAGAGAAGTGCATCGGCCGGGCAGGCCTGTGCGCAGGCGGGCTGCACATCGCCATCGCGCAGCTCGCGCGCTTCCGCCTTGGCCTGAAGTTCGGCGGCTTTGATGCGCTGCACGCAGAAGGTGCATTTCTCCATCACCCCCACTTCCCGCACCGAGACCTCCGGGTTCAGTTGCAGGTGGAGCGGCTTCTCCCAGACCGGATGGAAAAAGTTGAAAAAGCGCACCGTGTAGGGGCAGGCGTTGGCGCAGTAGCGCGTGCCGATACAACGGTTGTAGACCTGCGCGTTCAGCCCGTCGGCGGTGTGATAACTGGCGTAGGTCGGGCAAACCGGCTCGCACGGAGCGGCTTCGCAATGCTGGCACAGCACGGGCACAAAACGGATTCGCGCGTTGGGAAATTCGCCTTCCCAGTAGCGTTCGATTCGAATCCAGTGTATGGCCCGGCCGCGCGCGGCTTCGGTTTCGCCCACGGTGGGCACGTTATTTTCCGCACGGCAGGCCACCACGCAGGCCTCACAGCCGGTGCAACGGTCCAGATCGACGACCATGCCCCAGCGACGGCTCATCGTTGCACTCCTCCTCAGCGTTCCTCAGGATGCGGGAACCGGCTCAGGCCCCCACTGAACAACACCAGCCGACCCACACCGGCGCGCCTGATCTGCACCCGCGTTGCTGCCCAGGCCAGCGCACCTGTTTCCGGCTCTTCGAGCGGCGCGAGCACAGAAATAGGATTCGCGCCACGCCGGCTGGCATACCGCGTAAACGCGCGATGCCCCTGGCCCACCGGCATGGCCACCACATCGGGCGCAATCCCGGTGGAAAGGATGACCGGAGCCTGTAACGTGCCGTGCCGCGACGTCACGTCAACCAGGTCGCCCTGTCGGATACCGAGCCGCTCAGCGGTCTGCGGGTTCAGCTCCACCCAACTGCCCCACATCGCTGTGGTCAGCACGTCGGGCAGCTCCTGCAACCACGGCAGGTGTGCCGTCGTACCGTCATAGAACGCTTGCGACGCGTACGGCAGAAAATGGAACGGGAACTCTTCGACCGATCCATCCATCTCGGCTGGCTGATAACGAATCTGGCGGGTGGTGGCCGCGGCATGCCGGGGCGCGGCCGCGCGTGTCCCTCCGTTGTCACTCCACCAGCCACCCCGCTCGAGCGCCTGCTTCCAGAACGCGTCGGCATCGGCGCCGGCCCGCCGTGCCAGTGCGTCAAAGCGTGCCCGCAACAACTCTTCGTAGCTCTTCCACGGCAGCGCCTCGTTCAGCCTGCCGCCGACCCTCCGGCTGAGGTCTAACAGCACGTCAGGCATGGCGCGCGTGTTGTGCAGCGGCCGCATGGCAGGCGCAGCCAGGCTGACGACCGCTGGCTCGGTGCCGGATTCCGGCACATCGTCCATCCAGGATTCCAGGAAGACGTGGTCCGGCAGCACCAGATCGGCCAGGATGCTTGTATCGTCCAGAAAGCTCCCGAAACTCACAACGAAGGGCACGCGGTCGAGTGCTGCGGCCACCTGCCAGGCTGGCGGCGTGGCAAACACCGGATTTGCCTCGTACAGCAACAGCAGCTTTACCGGCGACTCTGGCCGCGAAAGAATCTTCTGCACCAGCGCGCGCAGCGTGCGATGCGGCGGCGCAAGACCGGTGGATTCCGGTTGCGGTGTGAATCGAACCGGGCCCAGCGCACCCACACAGCCGAGCAGCGCGTTCAGCGCATTCACGGCAAGCGCCGTGGCCAAGCCATTCGTCTGCGCCAGCGCCGCCCCACCCGCAATCACCACCGCGGGCTCGTGCGCGATCAGTTCCCGCGCTAAGCGCCGGATGCGTTCGGCTTCAATGCCGGTCTGCTCCGCGACGGCCTCGGGCGTCCATTCCGGCAGGCCCTGCAGCCAGCCCTCGATGCGTTCACCGGCTGTGCCGGCAGCAGTTGTCGGACGGCGCGCCTCGTTCAGCAACACATGCGCCAGCCCCAGCGCCAGCGCGCCTTCCGTACCCGGCCGGATGGGAATCCATTCGTCGGCATTGGCGCCGGTTTGTGATACGCGCGGCTCCACCTGAACGAATTTCCCGCGACGGCCTGGGCGCCCCTGGCGGAATTCGCCGTAGCCGATGGCCTGTGCGACCGGAGAATTCCACGTGCCCAGGAAATCGGCGCTCAGACCGAGCACGTAGTTCGCTACGGACAGCGTATAAGTGGGCATCTGCTCGCGCCCGAAGCTGAGCCGATTCGCCCAGCGC
This sequence comes from Bacillota bacterium, assembly GCA_023511565.1. GTDB lineage: Bacteria > Acidobacteriota > Terriglobia > Acidiferrales > UBA7541 > DSGC01. The sequence goes on along the minus strand of JAIMBE010000005.1, from coordinate 12,302 downwards.
AACACGGATTCATCAAACAGTTCGAAATAGACCGGCGCCGGCGCCGCGAGTGTTGCCAGAAACCGCTCGACCAGCACGCGCTTCCCGCCCCGCAGTGGCCGTGAAAGCCACGCCAGCCCCGCCGGGTCGTCGTCCAGAACCTGTTTCAGCCGTGCCGCCAGCGTGCTGAGGGCCTCGTCCCAATCCACTGGTTCGAATTCACCCGTGCCGCGCTCTCCGCGACGCTTCAGTGGCTGCCGGATGCGGTCGGGGTGATACACAATTTGCACGGCGGCCTGTCCGCGTGCGCACAGCTTGCCGCGGTTGACCGGATGGGCCGGATTGCCTTCCAGTTTTTTCACCAGGCCCATTCTCAGCAGTCCCGTGCGACCATTGCGCACGACTTCCGCGTCGCCTTCCATGACCCGCGCCATCACGCCGCAGCCCGCCGCACACAACGGGCAGAGGCTCGGCCGCCAGGTTGCGACACCGGGAATCCAGCTCTCCTCAGGTAGGAAGCGAATCAGTTGGTGGTCGGGATGACCACAGCCGGCCAACCCGGCTGCGCCCGCCGTCAGTGCCGAAAGCTTGATGAAGTCACGCCGGTCCATGTTCTCACCCGCTCAGTAATGACAGGCGATGCATTCGACGGAAGCCTTGTGCTGGCGGTGGCAGTCCACGCAGAAACCCATGTTCAATTCCACAGCGCGCACGGCCACGGTCATCTGCTCCACCTCACCGTGGCAAGTGGAACAGTTCACGCCGGCTCGGATGTGCGGGGCGTGTTGGAACTTCACGTGGGCCGGCGCCGGGTAGCCGTAGACGCGCTGCCAGGGAATGTCCTCGTCTCGCTCTTCGTAGGTAGCGATCTTCTCCACGTCAGGGTGGTCCGTGGCGATCGTGCGGTGGCAAATCAAACATTGTTTGACGCCGGGAATGCCCGCCACCGGGCCCACGGCCGCACCCGTGTGACAGTATGAGGTGCAATCTATGCGGTTTTCGGCATGTACCTTGTGTGTGAACGCGATTGGCTGTCGCTCCGGCTCGGGCTGGATGCCGAAAAAATCGCGCACCGCCGCCCCCAGCGACGGCCGCTCCGGCGTGAACACCGGCGAAGCCTGTCGTGTGCCGTCCGTGTCCATCGCCGCCGAATCCCACCAGCCCAGCAACAGGCCGAGCGTCAGCAGTGCCGTCGCGACTGCCAGAAACAATCTCAGGACCAGCCGTCGCCAGCGCATCCGTTGCCCAAACTCCTGTCCAATGCCCGGTCATCGGGCAGCTTCCCGGAACGTGTTTCAGCCTGAGCGCACCGCAGAGCTCAACCCCAGCGGGGATGTGTTTCGGCCACTCCGGCGTCGTGGGGGCGCGGAGTGGGCTGCACGCCACCAGCCGCCACGTGTCGAACTCCGCCTCCCGCCGGAGTGAATTCCGACTGCCTACATCGGATTCCGGCACGCAGACCAAGGATGCAAAAAAATTAGTTGGATCGGGCGTGAATCTTCAGCGTGCCGGAAGCGTCTCATGAAGTGGAGGCAACGAGGAAGGAGGAATCACCCATGTTCGCGGCGGAGATTTTGGGGGCTTGGCTGCTTGCCGGGCTGGTGTTTTTCGCGCTGAGGCGTGTGCACCACAGCAGCGATTCGCAAAAATCACCTCGGCCCTGACCCGCAAGGACTCAGCCAGCCGCTTGCTGGCCGGCAGGTCACAAGCCGTCGAGTCCGTGTTCGTCGCGACGAAGCGCACGCCCACGGGCCAGAAGTGAAAGAAAGATGGATCCCATACTCCTGACTGTCCGCCACGCCTACTTCGTCTTATTCGGTGGCTTGTGGCTCGAATACCTCGGCCTGCCGATCCCTGGGGAGCTGATCCTGTTACTGGCCGGAGCACTGGCGTCTATGGGACACCTGAATCTCTGGGTCGTCCTGGGGCTGGCCACACTGGCCGTGATGCTGGGCGACCACGTCTGGTACCTCGCCGGTCGCCGCGGTGGGCAGCGATGGTTGCATCTATTCTGCCGGCTGACGCTCGGCTCCCAGCAGTGCGTGGGGCGGACGGAAGGTTTCTTCCAGCGTTTTGGCCCGGTCTCCCTGCTCTTGGCGAAATTCATTCCCGGTTTCCGCACCTTTGCCGCACCCCTGGCAGGAATGACGCATCTCGGCTACAGAACATTTCTGCTTTTCGATCTGCTGGGAAGTGTGCTGTGGATCACCGTCGTTACCTTGGCCGGCTTCTGGACAGGTCCGCACCGGGAAATGGGGCCTTCACAGTTCTCTGCAGGCAGCCGCCTGGTCTGGATTCTCTTGGCCGCGCTGGTCCTGGGAGTGCTTGCGGTGCGCATCTGGGGGCGGTGGAAGTACGGTACCCCGCTGTCGCGGCCGGCCGCCCCAGTCCCTGAAAACGAGTGTGGTTCGATTCCCTGGCCAGAGAGCGCATCCCACCGCAGCCAGGGTTGACAACTACGAAGCGAGGCTATATGCTATCCCCCTGGAGGGGATATGGCCAGGCCCGCAATGATCTGTCTGCCGCAGGTCTATCTCGATCCAGAGGTCGAAAAAGAACTGCAGGACCGGCTGAGCCGCATTGATTGAAGGACACGTGCGCGGTATGCGGCGCATGCTCGCCGAACGGGTCACCTGCGAAGACCTGCTGCAGCTCGCCGCGATTCGTTCGGTACTCACGCAGGTGCAGGCCCGACTGCTCGAAAACCACATCGAGACCTGCGTGGCCGATGCCGTGCGCCGCGGCCGCAAGGCGCTCGACCACCTGAAAGGTGCGCTCACGCAGGTGATGAAGATGTCATGAAGATTTCCTGAACTGGAGAAAGCCCATGAACGAAAAAGTAGGCATTGTTGGGGCGATTGGTGCAGCGCTGCTGGCCTCGGTCTGTTGCCTGGGGCCGGTGGTGCTGGCCGGGTTGGGCCTTGGCGCTGTGGCGGTGGCGCAGAGCTTCGCTCCCTATCGGCCGTTGTTCCTGGCGCTGACTGCCCTGTTTCTGGGTGCGGGCTTCTACTTCGCCTACCGAAAACCAAAACAGGCCACCTGTGAGGGCGCGGTGTGTGAGGCGCCGCGTGCGGCCCGCTGGGGCCGGCCGCTGCTGTGGCTGGCGACGATGCTGGTGATTGCGCTGGTCGCCTTTCCGTATTACTACGCCTCGCTGCAAGCGAGGCTGGACAAGCACCCGGCCGCTGACCGTACCCCGGCACAAACAGCGAACTTCGTCACGGCCCAATTGGAAATCGGCGGGATGACCTGCGAAGGCTGCGCGAGTCTGATTCGTTCGAAGTTGCTGGAGACACCCGGCGTCGTTCAGGCCGAAGTGCACTACCCGGCGGGAACCGCGCGGGTGACCTACGACCCGGCCAGAGCCGATCTTGCGGGACTGCTTGCGAAAATCGAAAATGCCGGCTATCGAGCGGTGCCGGTGGCCAAGGACTAAGGAGTCCGACCTACGATGGAAATCGTAACCGTCCACCTGAAAGATGTAAGTCCAGAGATTCATAACGCGCTGGAGCAGGTCCGCACCGTGGCCTATGCGGACCAGGTCTTCCCGGGCCGACACAAGCTGCTGGTTGCCCTGGCTATTGCTGCAGCGGTGAAATGCGAGCCGTGCATCCGCATGTACGCCGAAAAAGCCGTGCACGCCGGCGCTACGCGTGCTGAAGCTGTCGAAATACTGAATGTGGTCATGGCCATGGGCGGCTGTGTCGGCGAGGCCTGGGCGCAGAAGGCGCTGGTCGCTTTTGAAAATTTCGCACGCAAGCAGCCCGTGCGTGCCGGTGCAGACGACCATGGCTGCTGCTCAGCCTGAACCGCATGAACCCGCCCCCTCCACTCGCGGCACACCAGCCATGCGGGCGGTGCCTGCGGGACAGGCCAGAGCAGCCATCACGGTACGAACCTTAGTAGGAGGAGAGAGCATGAGGAAGAAACTGTTTTTCTTCGCAACGGCCGTTGCGCTGGCTGCCTCGCTTAGCTGGGCAGTGCAGCACCAGGCCGAGCCGGCTTCCACGAAGCTCCAGATCACCCAGTGCGCACTGAAGGTGAGCGGGATGAGCTGCGGCGGTTGTGCCGAGGCAGTCCAGCAGCGCCTGCTGAAACTGGACGGCGTCAAAGCCGCCACCGCGAACCACAAAACGGGCGAGGTGCAGGTAGAATATGACCCAAAGAAAACCTCGCCCGAGAAGATTGTTTCCGCATTCAACGAGGGCAACAGCGGCTTCAAGGCCGAGTGGGTCAAGCCGAAAACGAAGCGGGATTGAACTGCTGACCTGCTTCCGCGCGTCCCGCTCCCCTCGTTCGAGCAACGGAAAGGAGAGAGCCGATGTCTGCAACTTGCTGCGGAACCGCCGGGGGAGCTGGCACCACTGCACCCGGCATCATGCCCTGTCCTGAAAACGGGGCCCGGGCAAAAAAGGGGCATCCGGACTGTGAAGGCGCTGGTGCGACAACTGCCGTTCCGAATGCCGCCAGCGCAGTACTATTTCTGCACCGCTCCGGACTGCGACGTGGTCTACTTTGCCTCTGACCCGGCTGCACCGGTCTTCCGTCGCGGTGACCTTCTGGTGGCTGTGGCGCCAAGCAGGCCACAGGCCCCCGATACCTCTGCTACTGCTTGGCATCACCGAGGAGTCCATCTTGGAGAAAGTCGCACGGTCGAGAGTGTCCACGGCTGCGCGGAACATCGCGGCCGAAGTGAAAGCGGGAACTGCGCTTGTGAGCTCAAAAATCCTTCGGGGCGCTGCTGCCTGGGTGAGATCACCCAGGCAGAACGGAAAGCCCTGACCCAGCGAGGTACACCATGAAAAAAGGATGGCTGGTGGCAGCAGCACTCGCCGTGGCGATGGCCGCCTGTACGACCGCAAAAAATCTGCCCGCTTCCGAGGGACCACTCGTCGGCAAGCGCGTGCTCGTGCATCTAAAGACGGGCTTTGCGCAGGACGACAACCAGCCCTGTGTGGCTTTCAACGTGGCCCATGCCGCGCTGATGCAGGGCGCCCGGGTCGAGATGCTGTTCGACGCCGGCGCCGTCGTGGACTTGAAAATCTGGCAAGGCAAGCCCACCAGCCTAGCCTATGAGTTGCCTGAGAAGCTGAAGACCATCCTGCAGGCGCAGTTCCCTGAGCCCAGGAAAGAAAATTTTCCGCGCAACTACCAGGAGCTGCTCCACTGGCTGCACGGCAAGGGCGTGGAGGTGACCTTCAACGGCTCGCTGGCCCAACTGACCAGCTTGTCGGACGATGTGCACGACGTCGGCCAACTCGAACCCATCGCCAAGCCGCTCGCGCTGGTGGAACTGCTGCACCACCGTCAGCGCGCTGATCTCTACCTGGTGTACTAGTGGAGGGGAAATGCCGGCGAAACCAGTGGTCGTTTACAGCCAGCCCGGCTGAATCTTCTGCAATCGGGTGAAAGAGTTTCTTTCCCAGCACAAGATTGCCTTCGACGAGCGCAATGTGGCGATGGATCCCGCGGCGCTCGACGAGCTTGAAAAACTCGGTTACGCCACCACACCGGTCACAGTGATTGACGGTACCCCTGTGATCGGCTTCGACCCGCCGCGGCTGAAAGCCTTGCTCGGGCTGTAAGGTTCCGTGACAGGAACGGCTCGGGTCTGCGGGCTTTTTCGCGCAGGCTTCAGCCTGCACGCGGAGCGCCACGCAGACGGCGGAGGAGTTCGGCTAGATTTTCAGTTTCCTGAAACAGGCGAATCGCGGCGATACCGGCCGCGCCGGCACGCAGACACTCGACTGCATTTTCTGCCGTAATCCCGCCGATGGCGAGGACCGGCACCCGCACGCGCGCGCAGACTTCCGCGAGCTTCTCGACACCCTGCGGTGGGCCGAAGGCGGCCTTGGACGGTGTGGCGAAGACCGGCCCGAAAACAACGTAGTCGGCGCCATCGCGGGCCGCCGCTTCGACTTCGGCGAGCGCATGGCACGACGCGCCCACCAGAAACCCTTCGGGCAGGTGCCGACGCTGGCCGGCGACCGCCGCGACAGGAAGGGACTCCTCTCCAAGGTGCACACCAGCAGCCCCAGCAGCGAGCGCTACGTCCAGCCGGTCATTGACCAAGATTCTCGTGGACGTGTTCTGCGCCGCCCGCACGGCCTCGGCCGCAAGCCGCACGAGCAGTCGTGCCGTCAGGTCTTTCTCGCGCAGTTGAATCCAGTTCACGCCTGCGGCGATGGCGTGGCGCACGCGCTCGACGAGCGCAGCGATTTGCACCTCAGTGGTTTGCTTTGGCGCCAGCGCGCGCCGGTCGGTCACATAGCAGAGAATCGGCACACCCAACCCTCGCCTTCCCACAGAGACGTCTGTGCACGCCGGGCTGCTCAGTTCGCTGCCGGCGCAGAGTTTTCTCCGGGAGACGCGTCCATGCGGCGGCGCAGGGCCGAGACTGCGATCAGCACGTCCAGCACGCCGAGTCCGCTGACCGCGCCGCGGAGATAGGGATTCAACACATAGGGTCGCAGTGCAGGGTAGCGTTCGAGCAGGGGGTTGCGTTCCCAGAACCGGCCCGACCAGGGCACAAAGACCAACACGACCCCCAGCACATAACAGAGCAGGATCAGCAGAATGCGAAACAGGCGACCCATGGACGCTTCAGCGCCGCTTCTCGAGCGCGGCGATGCGTTCGGCAACGTCGCGGTAGTCAATGTTCATCGCGTAGACTTGCAGAAAGCAGTCCAGCGCCCCACGGGCATCGCCCGCCTGCTCGAGCGCCACGCCCAGGTCGTAGCGCAGGGCCATTTCCGTTTCCTGGTCGAGCCCCGCGGTGCGCAGCGCTCGTTCATACCACAGGGCGGCCGCTTTGGGTTGATTTTTCTCCATGAAGCAGAGCGCGAGCAGAGTACAGCACTGCATGGCGTACCGGAACGGCCGGCCCGCCTGCACGGCCTTGGCCACACGCTGGAATTCGCCAATAGCCTCTTCGAGCAGACCCATCTCGCGGTAGGCGATGCCCAGGTTATAGTGGGTTTCGAGGTCTTCCTCTTCTTCTCCCAGCCCCCCGAGTTCGGCGCGGAATTCTTCAAACACTTCCGCCAGCTGCCGGTCCGGGTCGGGGGGAGCCGCCGCCGGGATGGCGACCGGCTCGGGTGCGGGGAAAGTAGCTTGCGCGTGGGCCTCAACGGCTGATGTTGCTTCTGGCCCCAGTTCACCCAGCTCGGCGGCAAGCTCCGCCAGAAACGCTCCGGGGGTCATGGGCGGCGGGAGTGCAGCGGGTTCCAGCGTGTACTCCACCACGGCCTCTTCGGCCGGCTCCGGCGGCGCCCCGACGACTAACGCTTCCCCCGCAGGCGGTGCGATGGGTTCGACAGGGGTTGCCTCGGCGGCCGGCTGCAGCGGAAATGGCTCGGCGGCGGGCAGTTCAACGGTTTCGCCGGGTGCCGCCGCGACAGCTTCATTCGCCGCAACGGGCGCGGACTCAGCAGTCGCCTCGGTCAGCGTCGACCACTCCTCCGAGAGGTCCAACTCGTACACGGCCGCTTCGACCGCAGCCGCGGGCGGTGGCTCCGGAGCCGGCGGAGGAATGGCCACGGGTTCATCGATCACGGGCAACTCTTCGGCGGTGATGCCGGCGGCGCGCTGGAAGCGACGGCGGAGGTCGGCGAAGCGCTCGGCGCGGGCCGGATCGGCGCGTTCCCGATAGAGGTGCTCCAACTGGTGCGCCAGCTCGGCAATGCGACGGTCATCGCCGGCACCGAGGGAAAGATCCAGCAACTTTTCCAGCGCCCCGGCATGCCGCGGCACGCGCTGCAACACGGCCTCGAGCAATTCCTTGGCCTTGGACACCTGCCCGTAGCTGGCGAAAAGATCGGCTTCCACCAGTGCCTGGTTGACGAAGCGCTGCGTGTCAGCATCCATCCATTCTTCGCGCACGGGGCTCGGCGCGGGAGCCGGCTCTTCAGGCGCGGGCGGCTCTTCCGGCGCCGCTTCCTCCACCGGAGCTTGCCCGAGCTGCTTGCGGATCTGATTCAGCAGCTGCCGAACCCGCTCATCGCCGCCGGTGCGCTCCAGCAGTTCCTGGAAGACCAACTGCGCGCGCTCGAGCTCGCCTCCAGCGGCCAGGGCTTCCCCGAGCCGAATCAGAGCGTCGGGCAGGCGAAACGTATCGCCGGTGCGCCGATAGATTTCCACCAGTCGGTCGAGCGGTTCGACCCGTCCCGGGAGTCGCTCAGCGACCGTATGGAGCGCACGCGCCAGCTTCTCATATTCGCCGGCCACACCCATCGCGTCGCCAATTTCCTCCAGCAGCTCCCAGGCCGCTTCGGCGGCGCCACCCTCCAGCAGCGCCTCCGCCACTTCAAAGACCAGCGGGTACTGCTCGCGCTGTTCGGCAAATGCGCGGCGGGCACATTCGGCTGCGCGGGCCGTGTTACCCAGCTTCAGATGCAGGGCGACCAGCTGCCCCAACAGCTCGGGCCCGGGTTCCGGCAGCGTTTCCAGCAGACGCACAGCCTGTTCCACGCGGCCATCAGCAGCGGCAATTCGGGCGCGAAGCACGAGTGCGGGGCGGTGGCTCGGCTCCAGCTCCAGCGCGCGCTGCACCAAGCTTTCCGCTTCGTCGTACTCATGCTGCTGCAGCAGACGCTCTGCGGCGCGCAGGCAGGTGGCCACCGCTTCCGACTTCTGCCCGAGACTGTGGTAAAGGGAGACCAGACGCATCTGCACGCGGACGTTTTCCGGCTCCAGCTCCGCCAGCCGGCGCAACACGGCCGCGGCCGCATCCTGGTGCCCGGAGCGGATATGCATTTCGGCCAGTTGCAGAAACAGCGGCCGCGCTTCGCTCAGCACACCCTGCAGGATGTAAAGTTCTGCCAACCGCTCGAGCGGCCTGGGATCGTTCGGAGTGAGTTTGGCGATTTTTTTGTAGATGGCGATGGCTTTGCTGGTGAAGCCTTCCCTGTGAAACAGGGCGCCGAGTTGCTGAAAGACCTCTACAGCATGGGCCGTATCGCCGATGCGCACATAGAGGTCACCCAGGGTCATCAGAGTGACCTGATCATGCGGTTCATAGCGCAGGATTTCCTGATACTGGCCAATCGCCTGGGCGACCTTGCCTTGATTCAGGAACTTCTGCGCGGCATCGAGCAGCTTGGCTTTATTGAACGGCATGGTGCGCTGTTCCCTCAGCCCACTGCGTTCGCTTGACGAGTGCAACACCGTCTGCGGACGGCGGGCACGCGCCTGCCCACGCGAAGTGGTCTGCGCGGCACAAACGGAATCATGCCCACGCTAGCACATGGCGGAAAACAGGGTCAACGAACCGACGTGGCACAGTTGCGTGAAGGGAACTCAACGGCATAGACGTCGCGGCACAGGCGGAAGCCTGCACCGGTTTCCATTGAACCCGCCAGCGCCGGCCCGACTCTGCCTCAGCCCTACTTGTCGTCCTGGGTGAAGAGCGGGAGCGGCTGCTGACAGGCAGCCACCGACCAGGACTGCGCCAGGCGCACCGGCGCAAACGAAAAGCGATGCAGGGGCGTGGGTCCGTAGCGTTGCAGGGCTGCCAGGTGATCGGGGGTGGAGTACCCTTTATTGCGTGCCAAGCCATACTGCGGGTAGCGTGCATCCCATTCGAACATCAGTGCGTCACGGGTAACCTTAGCCAGAATCGAGGCCGCAGCGATAGACACCGACCGCGCATCGCCGCGAACCAGTGCACGCTGTTCGATGGGCAGATCGAGCGTCATCGCATCCACCAGCAGATAATCCGGCGGTATGGCCAGGCGGCGGACGGCTTCGGCCATGGCCTGGCGGCTGGCCTGGTAGATGTTCCAGGCGTCAATGTGGTCGGCCTCGACCACCGCAACTGCCCACGCCCGTGCGCGTTGCTTGATGCGCTCAGCAAGCACCTCCCGGCGGGCGGCGGGCAGGCGTTTGGAATCGTCCAGACCAACGATGCGGCGGCGCGGATCGAGGATGACCGCCGCAGCCACCACGGGACCGAACAGCGCACCGCGGCCCGCTTCGTCGACGCCGGCAATGCGCAGCCAGCCCTGCTGGTGCGCTTCGCGTTCATAGCGCGAACTGCACAACCGGCGCCGCCCGGTGCGCTCCCCCTGCGGAGAAGAACTGGGAACCACGGCCGCGGATTCTAGCACAAGCACCGGGCAGCAGAGGTGGGTCTGGAGCCCTACGGAAACGAAACCCAGAAAAAGAAAACGCCAGGCGTTCTGCCTGGCGGACACCAACCACGTGGGAACGACTACGGCTTGGCTTCGCCGGCCGGCGCAGATGAGGCGAGTGCTTCTGCTTCGGGCGGTGTAGCCGGGGTTTCGAGGTGTCCGGCGCGCTTCAGCCGCGCCGCCTTACCCGTGCGCTGGCGCAGATAGTGTAGCTTGGCCCGGCGCACGCGACCGCGCTGGAGGATTTCAATGTCGGCAATCACCGGCGAGTGCAGCGGAAAAATGCGTTCGATGCCGACGCCAAAGCTGACGCGCCGCACGGTGAAGGTTTCCGAAGCCAAGCGTCCGCTGCGGCGAATCACCACGCCCTCAAACGGCTGGATGCGTTCCTTTTCGCCTTCGCCTTCCTTCAAACGCACGTGTACTCGGACGGTGTCGCCGGGGCGAATCTCCTGCAGGTCTTTGCGCAACTGCTCCTGCTGCACCTTTTCGACTAGGCGGTTCATGGCTCGAAATCCTTCGCTTTTGAGTGTTCAGGCGGCTTCCACCCGCGGCACTCCCCAGCCGCAATGGCGGGGCCTCTGGGCAGGCCCGCGCGACCAAAACAAACCTTAATTATAGCTAAAACGCAGCCGTTTGCCTAGCCCGTGTTCCGCCGGTCGCAGCGGCGGGGCCCGGCGCGCGGGCCGCAGGATCTGTTCGGCGAAGCGTTCCATTTCCTCGCTTTGCGGGCTGAACTGCAGTAGGAGCAGATCCACGCCGGCCGCTTCCAGCTCGGCGATGCGCGCGGCCACCTGCTCGGCAGTGCCCACCAGCCCGGTGCGCAGACCCCGATTGGAGACCGAGTAATCTTCCAGTGAGACGCGCTGCTCGAGTTTCGTATTCGTCAGCCAGTCCTGGTAATTCGCATAGCCGGCGGCGGGCTGGCGCACGTCCGTGATGCGGCGCAACTCCTGGCGGGCTTCTGCTTCGGTGGGACGCAAAATAACAAAGCCCGCAACGCCGAACTGCAGTGGCGCGAGTCCCCAGCGTTCGCGTCGGCGGCGCATATCGTCAATTTTCACGCGGAGCCGCTCGGGGGGATCGCCGTGCATCAGGTAGGCGTCACATTTCTGCGCAATCAACTGTTTGGCCGCTTCGGACTCTCCCCCGGCGTAGAGCACCGGGCGGGGCCGACCGGGCCGAGCCACCGGCTTCGGTTCCAGCACCGTGTTCTGCACGGTGTAGTAGCGGCCAGAATAGCGGAACACAGGCTGGGACCACACTCCGGTGACGACGTCGAGCCATTCCGAGGTGCGGGCATAGCGATCGTCGTGCTGGTCGAAGGGCGCTCCGTACTGCCGGGCTTCTTCGGCCCACCAGGCAGAGACCACGTTCAACGACAGCCGTCCACCGCTGATGTGGTCCAGATTGGCGGCCTGCTTGGCCAGCAGCGCTGGCAGATGAAACGTGGGCCGCACGGCAACCATGAGCTCCAGGCGCGTGGTGACGGCGGCGAGCGCCGCCGCCGTCGTCCAAGCCTCCAGCGAAGGCGCATGGATGCCTTTGATGTCGTTCAGGTTCAGTTCGGCAATCAGGGTGAGATCAAAGCCCAGCTCTTCGCTGCGCTGGGCCAACCGGCGGACGTAAGCCCAACTGGCTTCCATCGCTTCGTCTTCGACGTTGCGCAGCCAACCACCAAACACCGGCAGCCAGTAACCGTATCGCATCAGCGTGCCTCCTGTTCGAGGTAATCCACCAGTCGTGCGTGCGGGTCGAAGCCGACCACCCGGACCGCATCGGCGACAAAATTCGACAGCGCGTTGATGTCGTAGAACAGCCGGCGGCCATCGCGGGCGTCCTCCAGAAATTCCACGCCGCCTACTTCGATCCCCGCGGCTTGCGCGATGCGCTCGACCGCGGCGATCACATCCGGCGGTGGTGTGCAGGCTTCCACGCGCAGGCCCGTGCGCGGAGCCTCGGCCGGACAGGCGATGCGTTCGAGTGGGCGGCCGTCGGCGGTCTGGCAGATATCGGCGGGACAGAGGTTGTAGCCCCCTCCGGAGAGATGGATGCGGATCGCATAAAGAAACTTCCCGCCCAGTACTTCCACCCGCACGATGCAGCCGTCCCGGGGCGGGATGTACTCCTGCACCAGCGCGGTATGATCCGGACCGAAGTGGAGCCGGCCAGTGGCCGCAGCCTGCTCGATCT
>JAIMBE010000048.1 GCA_023511565.1 Bacillota bacterium | reverse complement strand
CTTGACAGGTATCCGAAATTTTCTATACTTTATTTTGATATTTCATGAGTCGTTCGGACGGAAAAAACCTCCGCGGACCCTCGGGACCAAGGAGAGGAACCCGTCCCGGGAAGTATCGAGTCGGTAAAACGCCGAAATTTTTCGGGTCAAGTGAAGATAACTTCTTTTGACTCAGGCCCTTGGAGCCGGTCAGGTGGAGAGGGCCGGAGATTTACCGGCTCCGACACCACAATCGACCTGATACAGTTTTGAAAGTTTGGTGGAGAGGGCCGGAAATTTACCGGCTCTGAAACCACCGCGCGCAGGATGAAGCCTGCGCATAACTCCACAACACAGAAGCGGACTTAGAGGGGCGGTTTCGGCCGCCCGTTCTGTTTGCAGGCGCCACGGCGCGTCGATCCCAAACCTAGTGCCGGCGAACAGAAATCCGTACCTGCAAAATGCACGGGCTGGAGCCCGCGGCGCTCCACACCAGCCCGAAAACGAATCACAAAGGGCCATGCTGAGCTGTGCGGCAGCACGAAGCCGCCACGCCACGCAGAAACATGGCGCAAAAAGCAAGCTGGGTGCGGGGAGAAGAGCCAGCACCGATACGCCAACAGCCGGCCACTGCACGATTCTCGTTGTGGACAGGGGTGGAGATAATGCTTGTTGATGAGGTCGATCGTGCAGCGGTGGTGGCAAGGTGCCGACCGTGCAGGCTGGCGCAGTTTCACCGGCGCCATGGCGGCGCTGGGGGTGGCACTGCTGCTGGCGCTGTATTCCGCAGCGGCCGCGGAAAGCGGGCAGAAGTGGCGGGCGTGGGCAGCGGCGATGGCTGCGCTCGGGCTGGCTGGCTGGGTTGCGGTGCGAGTGGTGCCGGTGTTGGCGCGGCGCACGGCGCTGCGCTGGCTGGTGTTTCCCGTGCGGTACCGGCTGACGCGCGAAGGGACGATCTACCTGACGCTGCTCGTGGTGGTGTTGCTGGCCGCGCTCAACACAGCGAACAACCTGCTGTTTCTGATTCTGGCAGCGATGCTCGCCGGGTTGCTGATCTCTGGAGTAGCTTCCAGGGCCACGCTCGCCGGACTGGAGCTGCGGCTGGAGCTGCCCGAACATATCTTCGCCGGCCAGCCGGTGCACGCGGTGGTGACCCTGCGAAACAACAAGCCGATGCTGCCTTCGTTTTCACTGCGGGTGGTGGGTGAAGCGCACCGCCGCGGCGAAGCGATTCTCACCCAGCCGGTCTATTTCCCCTACATCGGGCGGCGGCAGGCGGCGCGGCAGGCAGTCGAGCTGCGGTTTGCGCGGCGCGGGCGCTACCGCCAGGACAGCTTTGCCATTCAGACGCGTTTCCCGTTCGGCTTCCTGGAAAAAACGCGGCGCATGGAGATGGCGGAAGAACTTCTGGTCTATCCGCGGATCGAACCCACCGAAGAGTTCTACGCCATGCTGCCGCTGCTCAGCGGGGAGCTGGAAAGCTACACGCGGGGCCGCGGCCACGACCTGTACGCGATCCGAGACTACCAGCCGAGCGACAGCGCCCGCTTTGTGGACTGGAAGGCGTCGGCACGCACCGGCACGCTGAAAGTGCGCGAGTTCACGCGCGAAGACGAACGCCGCGTGCTGCTCGTGCTCGACCCGCGCCTGCACGGCGACGCCGCGGCAGCGGCGGCGCTGCGCGAACCGTTCGAACGCGCCGTGCAGCTCGCCGCCTGCCTGGCGTGGCACTTCTACGAACTGGACGCGGAGATGGCGTTCCACACCGAGGGCTACTCGACCCCGCTGGTCCGGGCCGGCGAAATCATCTACCCGGTGCTGCGTGCGCTGGCGCTGATCGAACCCCGGCCGGCCACCGCAGCCACTTCGGTGCTGGAAGAGCTGCCCGAAGCGCACGAACTCTACAAGATCATCCTCACCAGCCAGCCTCGGGGCACCATCCCCACGCGCCTGTGGACTTCGTCCTATCTGGTTTTCTTCGATTCGCTGTGAGGTCCTGACGGACCCGCGGTGGCCGCCCGAACCATTGAAGCCGGGCCTGTGCGAGAATGGGCCGTGCACCTGCCATCGCGCGCGCAACTCCACCCGTTCCGCCGGCGGCTGCTGGCCTGGTTTCGCCGGCGACGGCGCAATCTGCCCTGGCGAAGCACGCGCGATCCCTACCGGATCTGGATTTCAGAGATCATGCTGCAGCAGACGCGCGTGGCCGCCGCGCTGCCGTATTACCGGCGGTTTCTGCAGCGTTTTCCCAGCGTGCAAGCGCTGGCGCGCGCGCCGCTCGAAGCGGTGCTGCGCGCCTGGTCAGGGCTGGGCTACTACAACCGGGCACGGAATCTGCACCGCGCGGCGAAAGAACTCCTTCGCCGGCACAACGGAAAATTCCCGCGCGATCCGGGCAGCGCCCAGGCACTGCCCGGGGTAGGCCGCTACACCGCCGCGGCGGTGCTGAGCATCGCCTATGGGGCGCCGCTGGCCGTGCTCGACGGCAACGTAGTGCGGGTGCTGGCGCGGCTGGGCGCTGTGCGGGGTGAGTTGCGGGCTCCGGCCCGCTGGCGCCGGCTGGAACAGGCCGCTCAGGAGCTGCTCGCACCAGACGCGCCCGGCGTGTGGAACCAGGCCATGATGGAGTTGGGTGCGATGGTGTGCACGCCACGCACGCCGCGCTGCGGTGAATGTCCGCTGGCGGACTGGTGCCGAGCGCGCCAGTTGGGCCAGGTCGAGCGGTTCCCAGCAAAACGGCGGCGGCCGTCCCAGCGCAAGGTGACCCTCGCCGTCGCCGTTGTCGTCGATCCCCATGGGCGCACCCTGCTGCTGCGTCCGGAACATCCACAGGCCTGCCGGTTTTTCGCGGGCCTGTGGCAGTTCCCGGCCGTAGAGATCCACCGCGATGCACGGGCGGAGCTGCGTCGGCATCTGCGGCAGATTCTGCCGGAAACCGGCGCGGCCGTGCAGCTCGATCCACTGCCGCCGGTCGAGCACGCTGTGACCCGCCACGCGATCACGCTGCGGCCGTTTCTGCTGCGGATGGCGGTGCTGCCCCGCATCCGGCACAGTGCGGCGGCTCGTCTGGGTGGACTGGAGCGACGAGCCATCTCGAACGCCACACGGAAGATTGCCGCAGCGGCCCGTCGCATTCTGACCGCCGAGCGCTGAGCGTTGGCCCTTTCGCAGCAGGCCGCGGGCCGGTGCCGTCCGGCTGCTAGAATGAGCAGAGCGATGTCGGCTACTACCACAATGGGGTCGGCACCGGCCGCGCTGGAGCGATATCTCGAGCTGTCCGTGTTTCTGCTCTTGCTGGTGAGCACGCTGACGCTGGCGACCACGGGGAAGCTCGACCTGCCCTCCACTGTGGTGCCTGTGGGGCTGCTGGGCGTGAAGGCCTGGGGCTACTGGCGCGGCAGCGGT
Source organism: Bacillota bacterium (assembly GCA_023511565.1). Lineage (GTDB taxonomy): Bacteria > Acidobacteriota > Terriglobia > Acidiferrales > UBA7541 > DSGC01. Next base: position 14,798 of record JAIMBE010000048.1, on the reverse strand, counting down.
CCCAAGCTTTCCGCGCGCACGGCGAACCGGTTGGTGGCGGCTTATTTGGCACTCTGGCCCGTGGACCTGTGGTGGTTTTCGGGAGCGAGGGCCCAGGGCGCGCCGGTACCGCTGCTGTATGCGACGCTGCTGGCAACCATCCACCTGATGCTGGTCGCCATGCTCGTGCGGCTGTATTCGGCGCGCACGGTGCGGGACTATGCCTTCCTCGGCCTGCTTTCCTTCGCGATGATGCTGGCCGCCGCTGTGCTCACCGTGGATACCGCCTACCTGGTTTTCTTCGTCCTGTTTCTGGGACTGGCGATTTCGACGTTCATCGGTCTGGAGATGCGTCGCAGCGCGGAAGGCGCCGTGGGGGCGCGCGTCGAGCCGGGTTCGCCGGCTGCTGCGCGGCTCTATCGTGCGCTGCGCAGCACTTCGGTGACGATTGCCGCCAGCATGCTGCTGCTCGGCGCGGCGCTGTTTTTTCTGATTCCGCGCTACCGCGCCGGCTACCTGGGCGGCTACACGCTGCAGCCCCAACTGATCAGCGGCTTCGATGACGACGTTACGCTGGGTCAGATCGGCGAGATCAAAAGGAACACCGAGGTCGTACTACGCGCCCGCCTCACCCAGGGCGCGGCGCACGCCGGTCTGTTGCGCTGGCGCGGGATCGCCCTGGCCAGCTTCGACGGCCGGCGCTGGTTCAACCCTCCGTCGGCCCCGCGGGTGATCGAGCCGAACGCCGGGGGCTGGTATCCACTCGGGCCAGCTCCCGACGGGCTGTACGGGAACGCCGTGGAACTGCGTTATTCGATCCTGCTCGAACCGCTCGCCAGCGAGGCCCTGTTTGCTCCCTATCGCGCCGTGGCCCTGCGCGGTGTGTTTGCGCCGGAACCGGAACGCGTCGGGCGCCCGCGGCGCTCCTACATCCTGATGGACGCCACCGATTCGCTTTCCAACCCGTACCAGAATTTCACGCGCCGACTCTACGAGGGCATCTCCCTGCTGCCTGCGGTGGACCGCCAGGCCCTGGAGGCGGCTGGCGAGAACTACCCAGACCCCATCCGCGAAGCCTATCTGCAGTTGCCGGCGCTCGACCCACGCATCGTGGCCCTGGCCGAAGAAATCACGCGGAGCGCGGCCAATCCATTTCGCAAGGCAGAGGCCATCGAACGGTATCTGCGCACGCGCTTCGGCTACACGCTCGAGCAACCCGGTCCGCCGCCTGCCGATCCACTGGCCCATTTTCTGTTCGAACGGCGTGCCGGCCACTGCGAGTACTTCGCTACGGCGATGACCGTGATGCTCCGCACGCTCGGCATCCCGGCGCGCTACGTGAACGGATTTCTGGCCGGCGAATACAACGAGATCGGCGGAGACTTCATCGTTCGCGCCAGCGATGCCCACAGTTGGGTGGAGGTCTATTTTCCGGGATACGGCTGGATCAGCTTTGACCCCACGCCACCTGCCGAACCAATTGTGCGGAGCTGGCTCGGGCGGCTGGCCCTGTACTGGGACTGGTTCGAGCTCCGCTGGCAGGAGTGGGTGATCAACTACGACGCAGCGCATCAGCAAACGCTGGTGCACGAGCTGGTCGCGGACACGCGTGCCTGGCTGTCTGCGATACGGCAGTTCTGGCAGCAACAGCGCCGGGCGGCAGTCGCGGCAGTGAAGTCCGGCCAGGCGGCCCTGGCCCGCTCCCCCTACGCGTTGCCTGCGGCGCTGGCTGCGCTGGGGCTGGTGTGGCTCTTGCTGCGGCGCCACGCCCTGCTGGACTGGCTGGTCGTCCGCTGGGGCTGGTCGCCGAGCCCCCGCGAGCGCTTCCCGTCCCGTGTGGCCACACTGCGCTACCGCGCACTGCTCCGGCTGCTCGAGCGCCACGGGCACCGCAAATCCCCTGCGCAGACCCCGCGCGAGTTCGCTCAGCAGCTTCCCTGGCCGACGGTGACGACACTGACCGAGCTGTACGAAGCGGCACGCTACGGCGCGCAACCCGCTGCGTTAGAGACGATGGACACGCTGCTGGCGGAGTTCCGTCGCACGCTCGGCGCGAACCGCAGAAGGCGCACCAGGGGAAACCAACTGGACCGGACAGGGCCGAGCACAGCGGTGTGCTAGAATCGTTTCCTGCAACTCGATCAGGATCCTCCCTAATGCCGAAAGTCGGATTCGTCAGTTTGGGCTGTCCCAAGAATCTGGTGGACAGCGAAGTGATGATGGGCATTCTGGCGCGTGCGGGCTACGAGCTGACCCCGCGCGCCGATCAGGCCGACGTGCTGGTGGTGAATACCTGCAGCTTCATCGAACCCGCACAGCAGGAATCGGTGGAGACGATCCTGGAGCTGGCCGAATACAAGCGATTCGGACGTGCCAAAAAGCTGATTGTGGCCGGCTGTCTGGTGGAACGGTTCCGCGAAGAAATCCAGCGCCAGATTCCCGATGTGGATGCCGTGCTCGGCACCGGGGAAGTTGAACGCATCCTGCAGGCCGTGCGAGGCGAGTTCAGTACGGGGCCGACCGAGCCACCGACATTTCTCTACCACGAGGCGATGCCGCGCATCCGGACGACGCCGCGGCACTACGCCTACATCAAAATTGCGGAGGGCTGCGATCACCCCTGCAGCTTCTGTATCATCCCGCGGCTGCGCGGGCGGTTCCGCAGTCGGCGGCTCGAATCCGTGGTCCGCGAAGCCGAGGCTCTGGCCCGCTCCGGTGTGCGGGAGATTCTGCTGGTCGGCCAGGATACGACCTCGTACGGCGAAGACCTGGGGCTGCGCGAGGGGCTGCCGATTCTGCTCGAGCGGTTGGCAACGATCGAGCCACTCCTCTGGGTGCGCTTCCTCTATGCCTACCCGAACCGCATCTCGCAGCGCCTGCTGGACACCCTGGCCGCGTACCCGCGGTTGGCCCGCTACCTGGATGTGCCGCTGCAACACGCCAGCCGGCGCGTGCTGGCGCAGATGAAGCGCGGAGCCAGCGGCGAAGCCTTCCTGCGACTGCTCGAACGCATCCGCCGCACGATTCCCGGTGTGGCCGTGCGCAGTTCGTTCATCGTAGGCTTCCCCGGGGAAACCGAAGCGGACTTCCGGACCCTGCTCGATTTTGTGCGTGCGGCGGAGTTCGACTGGCTCGGGGTGTTCGCCTACTCAGATGATGAAACCAGCGAAAGCTACGCGCTCGCGGACAAGCTCGACCCGGAAACGATTGCCCGGCGCCGCCACGAGCTGATGACCGTGCAGAAGCGCCTCTCGGCCGCGCGGCTGCGACGCCTGGTCGGCCGCCGGGTGCGCGCGCTGCTGGACGGCCCTTCGGGGGAGAGTGAATTTCTCTGGGAAGCGCGGACCGAGCAGATGGCTCCGGAGATCGACGGTAAGCTCTACATCACCGCATTCGCCGAATCCATTCCGGTCGAGCAGTGCCAGCCGGGCGCACGGGTCGAAGTGGAAGTGGTGCGCGCCAGCGACTACGATCTGATCGGGCGCGTGGTGGCGCTCGAAGCGTCAGGCCAGCCGCCTGCGGACGGCTTCGGCCCGCTGCCGACACCGGCCCGCGCGACCGCGCCGAATCCCTTGCGCGTGCTCCCCTGAGGCCGCGATGCGGGCTCGCTGTCCCATCTGCCAAAAACCCACGCGCTCGGAGCAGCACGCCGAATTTCCGTTCTGCTCGGAGCGCTGCCGGCGGATCGATCTGGGCCGGTGGGCCAGCGAGGAGTACGTGATCAGCGAACCCCTGACCGAGCCGAACGCGTCCAAGCCACCGACGAAGACCCAACCCGGCAAACGCAACGAGGATCGCCGGCGCCGATAACGAAACCCCTGCCGCAGGCAGCCGATTGGAATTCCGCCGAACGGAGTTTTATACTGGAGCCCGGCAGAGGAAAACCTGCAGCGCCGTGCAAACGGCGCAATCCGAATCCAGAGGCAGGGCTTGAGCCGGAACAGTCTTCCCAAAATTGAAAGCGTGCGGCCAGCCGCAGCCATTCCTGGCGGCGACATCGAAATTCTGGGCAGCGGGTTTGAGTCCCGGAACAATATGCGTCCGCAGGTGCGGTTCGGGGAAGCGGATGGCTCCGTGGTGGTCGCGGCGGAAAATTTTCTGGTCGCGCGCGTTCCCGAGGGCGCGGCTGGCGGCAGCGTGCGGGTCGCGCTGCCGGGTCGGAGCGTGGAAAGCGAACCATATCCGATGGCACTCGGCACGCAGATTGCTGACAACCTGCACCCGGTCGCCAATCCGGCCGTGGACGCCGAGGGGAATATCTACGTGACCTTCAGCGGCCCGCGCGGAGAGAAGGTGCCGGTTTCCCTTTACAAAATCACCGCGAACTACACGGTCAAACCATTTGTCACCGAGTTGATGAACCCCACGGGTCTGGCGCTGGACCGCCACGGGGTGCTCTACGTTTCCTGCCGACACGACGGCACCATCCATCGCATCACGCCCGATGGCCGCGCCGAACAGTGGGTGGAGGGCATGGGCATCGCCACGGGGATCGCCTTCGACCGCGAAGAAAACCTGTTCGTCGGCGACCGCAGCGGCACGATTTTTAAGATCACACCCGACGGCGGTATTCTGGTCTTCGCCACGCTGGAGCCTTCCATCGCCGCCTATCATCTGGCCTTCAGCCCGGAGGGCGAGCTCTACGTCACCGGCCCGACCACGTCCAGCTATGACTGCGTCTATCGCATCCGACACAACGGCGACGTGCAGGTGTTCTACCGTGGGCTGGGCCGACCGCAGGGACTGGCCTTTGACCGCCAGGGCAATCTCTACGTGGCCGCCTCGCTCGGCGGGCGCCGCGGCGTGGTGCGCATCACGCCCGACGGGCAGCAGGCCGAGCTGGTGCTGAGCGGCATCGGGATTGTGGGGCTGGTGCTGCTGCCCACCCGCCGTGCCATCATCGCCACCAACGACGCACTCTACCACCTCGACTGGGACGTCGAGGGTCTGCCGCTGCCGGGCTGATCCGGCCCCGGTTGCGGCCCACCCCGCAGGTCGGTTACAAAGAACGGGCCATGCAGGCAGAAATCATCGCCGTGGGGGCGGAACTGCTGACGCCCTACCGCCAGGACACGAACTCGCTGTTCCTCACCGACCGGCTGAACCGGATGGGCATCGAGGTCACCCGCAAAACCATTGTCGGCGACGACCGCAAACAGATCGCCGGCACATTTGCCGAAGCGCTGCGCCGGGCCGAGCTGGTGATTTCCATCGGCGGGCTCGGACCGACCGAAGACGATCAGACGCGCGAAGCCGCCGCTGAAGCGCTCGGTCGGCGCCTGCGCCGCGATGAAGCGGTCCTGCGCGAAATCCAGGAGCGGTTCCGCCGCTACGGTCGCGCGATGGCGCCGGTCAACGAACGCCAAGCCCTGGTGCCCGAAGGCGCCGAGCCCCTGCCGAATCCCAACGGCACCGCCCCTGGCCTATGGATCGAAGCCGACGGCCGCCTGCTCGTGCTGCTGCCCGGGCCGCCCCGCGAACTGATGCCCATGTTCCTGGGGCAGGTGGAACCCCGGCTGCGGGAGCGGGCCGGCGACCGGCGCCTGCTCACCCGCGAGCTGCGCACGACCGGACTGCCGGAAGCGGACGTCGAGCAGTTGATCGCGCCGATCTACACGCGCTACGAAGGCGTGCAGACCACGCTGCTGGCCGCGCCGGGCGAAGTCCAGATCCACCTGCGCGCCTGGACACGCCAGCCCGAGCAGGCCGCGCGCACCTTGGACGAGCTGGTTGAGCGGATCACACTGGCGCTCGGCCGGCACGTCTTCACCACACAGGGCGAAGCCCTCGAAGAAGTCGTCGCGCGGTTGCTGAACGCGCACCACGCCACGTTGGCCCTGGCCGAAAGCATCACGGGTGGACTGATCGCCCAGCGGCTGACCTCGATTCCGGGCAGCTCCTCGTATCTGGTCGGCGGCATCGTCTGCTACAGCAACGAGGTGAAGACCGCCTGGGTCGGCGTGCCCGGCGAGCTGATTCGGCAGAAAGGTGCCGTCAGCGCTGAAGTGGCCCTGGCGCTGGCCCAGCAGATTCGGGAACGCTCCGGTGCCGCGCTGGGTCTGGGCATCACCGGCATCGCCGGGCCCGGGGGCGGCACGGCAGAAAAACCGGTGGGCACCGTGTTCGTGGCCCTGAGCGATGGCCGACGCGCCCTGGAGCGCAGCGCGCACTTTCCGGGCGACCGCGAACGGATTCGCTGGCAGGCCTCGCAACTGGCACTGGATCTGATTCGTCGTTACTTCCAGTTTCCGGCAGGACAGCACTGATGCGGCTGTTCGTCGCACTGGACGTGGGCGAAGCGGTGCGGGAACGGCTCGGCGCGCTGATCCGCGAACTGGCTCCGCTCTGTCCAGGGGCGCGCTGGGTGCAGCCGGACAGCATGCATGTGACCCTAAAATTTATCGGCGCGGTGGCGGCGGAAGAAGTCGAGCGCATCCGCGCCGCACTGGCGACCCTCGCCTGGCCGGGTCCGATCGAGATGGTCATCCGCAACACCGGTTTTTTCCCGAACGCGAAACACCCGCGGGTGTTCTGGGCAGGCATTGAAGCGCCACCGGCGCTGTCCGAGCTGGCGGCCGCCGTGGAAGCACAGCTGGAGCCGCTCGGTGTGCCGCGCGAATCCCGTGCCTTCCATCCGCACTTGACGCTGGCCCGCTTCAAAAGCGAAGCTGGCTTGGCGCAGTTGCAACAGGCACTGGCGCGCCGCGGCCCGGTAGAATTCGGCCGCGTGGTGGCGACCCGGTTTCATCTCTACGAAAGCCGGCTGCGAACCTCCGGGGCCGTGTACACGCGGCTGGCCACTTTCCCGCTGGAGGGCGTGCGATGACGGTGTGGTTGCTGCCGCTGGTGGCCTATCTGCTGGGGGCCATCCCGTTCGGCTACCTGATCGTGCGCCTGGTGCAGGGGCAGGACATCCGCCAGATGGGCAGCGGCAACATCGGCGCGGCGAACGTCACGCGCCAGGCGGGTCTGCTGGCCGGTCTGATCGTGCTGCTGCACGACGCGGGCAAGGGCTATCTGGCCGTGTGGCTGGCGGCTCATCTGAGCGCGCAGCACTCCGGATGGATGGGCGCGGCGGCGTTTGCTGCGGTCATTGGCCACTGCTTCTCCGTGTTTCTCGGCTTTCGCGGGGGCCGGGGCGTGGCCACCGGTGCCGGGGCGTTTCTGGCCGTGAGTCCTGCCGCCACGGCAGCCGCTCTGGGCGTGTTTTTTATCGTGGTGCTGTTCTGGCGGTACATTTCGCTGGGTTCGATAGTGGCCGCGGGCACGCTCCCCGTGCTCCTCTACGCGCTCTACGCGCCGGGCCATGCGCCGCCGACGGCGATTTCGCTGGCGGCGACCGCAACGGCCGTGCTGATTGTCTGGCAACACCGGCCGAACCTGCGCCGCCTGGCCAGCGGCACCGAACCCAAATTTTCTCTGCGGCGGCCACCCTAGTCCGCACCCAGGAACGCCTGGATGAAAAAAATCGCGATCATCGGCGCGGGAAGCTGGGGCACAGCGTTGGCCATTGCGCTGACGCGCAGTCGGAGCCGGCACCGGCTGGCGCTGTGGGCCTACGAGCCGGAGGTGTGCGAGGCACTGTGCCGCAGCCGCACGAATGAACTATTCCTGCCCGGCTTTACGGTACCGGCCGAAGTGGAGGTGAGCAACGATTTCGCCGCGGTGCTGGACGGTGCCGACTTCGTACTCGGGGTGATGCCCTCGGCGCACGCGCGCACCACCTACCAGCAGATGCTGCCCCACCTGCGGCCGGACATGATCTTCGTCAGCGCCACCAAAGGACTGGAGCTCGGCTCGCTGCTGCGCATGACCGAAGTGATCACCCAAGTGGTCGGCCCGAAATTCCTGCCGCAGGTGGCGGCGCTTTCCGGACCCTCGTTCGCCCGCGAGGTCGCCCGGGGCGACCCCACGGCAGTGACGATTGCTGCTTCGGACGCCGCCCTGTGTGCCGCCATCCAACAGGAGTTTTCCGGACCCACCTTCCGCCTCTACACCAACGACGATGTGGTCGGCGTCGAGCTGGGCGGCGCGGTGAAAAATGTGATCGCCATTGCGGCCGGCATCTGCGAAGGCATCGGGCTGGGCTGGAACACGACGGCGGCGTTGATCACCCGCGGGCTGGCCGAGATGACGCGGCTGGCCGTGGCTCTGGGCGGCCGGGCCTCCACACTGGCCGGGCTGTCCGGGCTCGGTGACTTGGTGCTGACCTGCACCGGCGCACTCAGCCGCAACCGCACGCTGGGGGTAGAGCTCGGGCGCGGGCGGCGGCTGGAAGAGATTCTGGCTGCCACGCGCATGGTGGCCGAAGGAGTGGGCACCACGGCCGCCACGCGGGCGCTGGCGCGACGCTGCGGAGTCGAAATGCCCATCACCGAGCAGGTGCATGCCGTGCTCTATGAGGGCCGCTCTCCCCACGAGGCGATCCGCGAGCTGATGGAACGCCGCCTGACCCACGAATAGTCCTGCCCTTGGCAGATCCGCCACACCTGTACTCCGGGCGACTTTCTCCCCCGCGGCCCCGCCCCTAGAATGATGGGAGCAAACGGAGCATCACGGTGTGGCGTCTGCCCCTTCGACGTGTGTGGGAGTCTGTACGCGCCCTGGCCGGCCGGTTGCCGCGGCCGCGCATCCTCTGGATTGTGCTTGGGGCGCTGCTGCTGGTCAGCCTGATGCCGATCGTGCTCTATCACCGGCAGGTGCTGGAACTCAGCCAGGACAAGCTGGCCGCCACCGAACGACTGCAGCAGACTGAGGTCACCCGTTCGCTGGCCGAGGAGATCAACCAGTTCCACACCGGCGTGTACCAGCAACTGGTCAGTCTGCGGCAGATTCTGGTGCTGACCGGCATGATCCAGAACGTGGACGATCCGGTGCACGCCCCGCAGGTGGCCGCGCTGCTGGAGAACTACGCCACGAGTAACCCGAACATTCTGTATCTGACCGCGCTGGGGCGGAATGCAAAGGGCCCCTGGGCCGGCAACTACCGCGCTGACGCCGACCCGTTTGTGAGCAAAGCCCTGCAGCGGGCCTTTGCGGCGACGTTTCTCGGGCAGCGATACCGAGGCGACCCGCTGGCGCTGAGCCAAGAGAACCGTCCGGCCTTCGTCATCGCGATACCGCTGCGCGTGGACCAGGACTTTCGCGGGATGTTGGCGGCGCTGGTGTCGCTCGACCCGATGTTCCACCGGTTACAGACGACCAGCGTGCGCGGGCGCACCGTCTACGTAGTGGACCGCAACGGCAACGTGGTGGCCCATCCCGACGTGCGCAACTTCGTTCCTGGCGCCAACGTCAGCTCCACGTTCAACGTGGTGCGGCGTCTGGAGGAGCTGCCGGCCGAGCTGCGCTCGACGCAAACGACCAGCTTCCTGCTGGAGGAGAACGGGCGCCAGGTGGAGATGATCGGCACCTACAGCACGATTCCCGAGCTGCAGTGGGCCGTGATTGCGCAGCGGCGGCTGGACGACGCGCGCGCCGATGCCGGCGTCGAGGAGCTGAACCAGCAGGCGCTGACCCTGGTGGTCGCCGTCACGCTGGCAACGTTGGTGCTCGGCTATCTGTTTGCAGTGGCCATCACGGCTCCCATCCACAGCCTGGCCGCGTCCACACGCGCGATCAGCCGGGGCGAATTCCACGAACGCACCAGCGTGCGCGGGGCACGCGAAATCAGCGAGCTGGCGGAAACGTTCAACAAGATGGCCGACGACATCGAGGACTATGTTGCCCGCTTGAAGCGCGCCGCCGAAGAAAACCGCGAGCTGTTCCTCGGTTCGATCCGTATGCTCGCCGCCGCGATTGACGAGAAAGATCCCTACACCCGCGGCCATTCCGACCGCGTGGCCCGCTACTCGGTGATCATCGGCGAGCAGCTCGGGCTGGACGCCGAGCAGCTCGACAAACTGCGCATCTCGGCGCTGCTGCACGACGTCGGCAAGATCGGCGTGGACGACCGCGTGCTGAAGAAACCGGGTGCGCTCACTCCGGACGAGTTCGATCTGATGAAGCAGCATCCGGTCAAAGGAGCCAACATCATGCGGCCGGTGGCGCAGCTGAAAGACATGCTGCCGGGCATCGAGCTGCATCACGAACAAGTCGACGGTCGCGGCTATCCCTACGGCCTGCGGGGCGACCAGATTCCCCTGATGGCCCGCATCATCGCCGTCGCCGACACGCTGGATGCCATCACCACCAACCGTCCCTATCAGTCGGCCATGAGTCTGGACTATGCCTTGCAGCGCATCCGCCAGAGTGTGGACACCAAATTCGACCGTACGGTGGTGGATGCGTTGGAAGCCGCGATTCAATCGGGCCGGCTGCGCCTGCGTCCCATCGTCCAGGAAGTGGAAACAGAAGCCTCGGTGCTCGCATAAAGCGCAACAAACCGCGGCCCGGACCGCTGTACCGGCAGAAATCCCTGCCCGAGCAGTCGCGCTTCCAGACGCTGCCGCTCGGCGGGCTGCACGTAGATCAGCCAGACACGCCGCGCCTGGAGGTCGGCGAGCTCGGCCTCGCGCGGCGTGGCCACACCTGGCAGCCACCAACGCCAGCGTTCGCAGCCGAAGGCCTGCATCTGCTCCAGACGGCCCAGCCGGTGCGTCCACTCCCACCAAACGTTGACGCCCACTCGGCACTCCGCCAGCAGCAGGTCGCCCGGCTGATACTCGGCGGCCACGGCGTCCACGGCCCTCCGCACCGGTGCGGGGCCCGCCTCCGGCAGCGTGACGGCCACGCTGAGCAACACCCAGGGCAGAAGTACACCGAACAGCAGCCAGCGCCCGGCTTCGCCTGCCGATTCCCCGGCCCTCACCATCAACAACCAGTAGGCGGGCAGCAACCCCAACAGAAAGCGTGCATCGAGCGCCGGATGCACGATCAGCGAAAACAGATAGACCACGGCAATCGGCAGCAGGACCAGTCCAGCAAGCGGACCCAGCTCCCCGCGGAATCCGTTCGTTTCGGCCAGGCGTCGCCCACGCCACGCGAGGACGACCAGCACGAGATGGAGTCCGATGGCGATCGCATAGACTGCGATCCGAATCCACAGGGGAGGCAGCTCGCGCAGGTCGTCGAACGGGCTGAAGCCGGGATGGATGTAGCTGAGGAAGAAAAACGGCAACTGCCCCAACACCTGATGCGGCGAACGCACCCAGGCAAGGTTGGGTTCGAGTCCACGGGCCTGATAGACCGGCCACACATAGAGCAGCCAGGGAACCAGCGACAACCCCACCAGCCCGGCCACGAACAGCATGCCCCAGCGGGCACTAGCCGGGCGCGGGCCACACAGCCATTCCACCACCACAAACGCGCCGAGCAGCAGCACGCCTGAGTAGTGCGTGTAGACCATCAGCAGCATCACGCTGCCCCAGGCCGTCAGCACTCCGATGCCGGGTGCACGCCGCCAGCGCTCCCACAGCAACAGCGCCACCACCACCAACAGCAAGAGCAGGCCGTACATGCGCACCAGCCCCATCACCCCGCCGATGCGCCAGTACAGGGCGGCAAACAGCAGCGTCGCCAGCCGCCAGTGCTCGGTGAAGCGCCGGGCCAGCAGCGGAAACAGCAGCAGCGCAGGGAGGTTGAAGACCAACGGCAGCGCTTTAGCCGCCCCATCGCTCAGGCCAAACAGCCGGGGCCACCCACTAGCCAGCACATACCACAACGGCGGGTGCACCAGGTCGCCGCGGATGTAGCGGAGCAGCCAGAGCAGAGAGCGTTCGCTGTTGTACAAACTCCAGATTTCGTCCTCGAGCAGCGTGCGACCCCAGCCGGCAAACGTGCACAGCAGATAGACCGCGGCCATCGCTCCGCCCCAGGGGAGCCAGGCGTCGCGCGCCGTTGGTTCCGGTGCCGGATGGAACATCGATCTGGGTGCAACCGCCATCCCGGTTCCCTGCTGCGGAATCGCTCCTCTGCTAGAATGGCATTCTGGAACAGGATTGTAGCGCACCATGCTGAGTCTGTTTGGCAAACCCGATGCCTCGCTGCTCGAGCGACTGAAGGAGTCGGTGCGACGAACCCGGTCGGAGCTTTCCGCGCGGGTCGGCGACCTGCTGGCCGGCGGACGAAAGGTGGACCCGGAGTGTCTGGCCGAGCTGGAAAAAACGCTGCTCAGTGCCGACCTGGGCGTGCGCACCACGCGCGAAATCCTGGACCGCGTACGCGAAAAGGCCGAGCGGCAGGCGCTGAACAGCCCCGAGCAGCTCAAGGCAGAGCTGCAGATGCAACTGCTCAGCATTTTTGAGGCGCTCGAAAGATCTCCCGACGGACAGCCACAACCGCCGCAGGTGGTCTTTGTGGTCGGGGTCAACGGCACCGGAAAGACGACCACCATCGGCAAGCTCGCCTATCGGCTCCGCCAGCAGGGACGCACCGTGCTGCTGGCCGCCGCAGACACCTTCCGCGCTGCCGCCATCGAGCAACTGGAGATCTGGGCGCAGCGGGTGCAGGCGGACCTCGTTCGCCAGAAACCGGGTGCCGATCCCGCCGCGGTCGTCTTCGACGCACTGACGGCGGCACGGGCGCGGGGCAGCGACGTCGTATTCGTGGATACCGCCGGCCGTCTGCACACAAAATCCAACCTGATGGCTGAGCTGGAAAAGATGAAGCACGTTGCCGGGCGACTGATTCCCGGGGCACCGCATGAGATCCTGCTTGTGCTCGACGCCACGACCGGACAGAACGGGTTGGTGCAGGCGCGCGAATTCACCGCGCATCTGGGCGTCACCGGACTGGTGCTGACCAAGCTGGACGGCACAGCCAAAGGCGGCATTGTGGTCGCCATTGCCCGCGAACTGGGCCTGCCCATCCGCTTTGTCGGTACCGGTGAGCAGGCCGACGACCTGGTGCCCTTTGACCCGCAGACCTTCGTCCATTCCCTGTTCGACTGAAGCCCATGCCTCCTATGCCCGCGAATCCGTCCGCTGCCCGCGACGACGATGCCCGCTGGATGGATCGCGCCCTAGAGCTGGCCCGCCAGGGTGAAGCGCTGGCCAGTCCCAATCCGATGGTCGGCGCGGTGGTCGTGGCCGGTGGCCGCGTGGTGGGCGAAGCGTTTCACACCTACGACGGCGTCCGGCACGCAGAAGTCCTGGCGCTGGAAGCTGCCGGTCCCGCAGCCCGAGGCGCGACACTCTACGTGAATCTGGAGCCGTGCTGCCACACAGGCCGCACGCCACCGTGTACGGAGGCGATTCTGCGCGCCGGGGTGGCGCGCGTGGTGGCGGCCATCGCGGATCCCAATCCTGCCGTCAGCGGTCGCGGACTGCAGCGGCTGCGCCGCGCCGGGCTTGCGCTCCTCACCGGTCTGCGTGCCGCGGAAGCCCGGAAGCTGAACGAAGCCTTCACCTGCTGGATACGTACCGGGCGACCGCTGGTGACGATGAAGTCGGCGCTTTCGCTGGATGCGCGCATCGCGCCATCGCGGCCAAGTGGACGCGCGCGCCGCTGGATCACCGGCGAAGCGGCGCGCGCCGAAGTGCAGCAGTTGCGCCATGCGGCCGACGCCGTGCTGACGGGCATCGGCACTGTGCTCGCCGATGACCCCCTGCTCACCGACCGCACCGGGCGACCGCGCCGGCGTAAACTGCTCCGCGTGGTGCTGGACAGCCGGCTGCGGCTGCCGCTCGATTCCCGCCTGGTGCGCAGCGCCCGCGGTGACCTGCTCGTGTGTACGACCGCCAGCGCCAGCGCCCGTCGCGCCCGCGCACTGGCGCGTGCTGGGGTCGAGTTGATCTGTGTGCGCAGCCGCGGCGGTCGAGTGGATCTAACCGCGGTGCTGGAAGAACTGGGGCGGCGACAGATTCTTGCTGTGCTGCTGGAAGCCGGCGCAGAGTTGGGCAGTGCCGCGCTGGCCGCCGGCATTGTGGACCGCCTGGTGTTGTTCTACGCTGGAAGGCTGCTCGGCGCCGACGCGGTGCCTTGGGTGACCGCGCCGGCCCGCCATCTCCGTAAGCTGCCTCCCCTGCGCCAGGTGACACTGCGGACGCTGGGGCCGGACTTCGTGCTGGAGGGATCCTTCCGCGATGTTTACGGGAATCATTGAACACCTGGGCACCCTCGAGGCGCTGATCGCCGGCCCGGAAGGCGGCCGCATGCAGATTCGCGCCCCCAGCGTGGCGCCGCTGCTGCACCTCGGCTCCAGCCTGGCCGTCAACGGCTGTTGCCTGACGGTCGTGGAACTCGCCGAGGGTGTGCTGTCGTTCGACCTTTCCGGCGAAACGCTGCGCCGCACCTCTTTTGGCGAACTCAAACCGGGCACGCGGGTGAATCTGGAGTTGCCTTTGAAGGCCGGTGCCGAGCTGGGCGGCCATTTCGTGCAGGGGCATGTGGACGGCGTGGGCCGCGTCTGCCGGTTGGTGCCCGAAGGAGAGAACTGGTGGCTGGGTGTGCAGGTGCCCGACCCGCTGGCACCCTTCGGCAGGCAGGCGCGAGAGGACGCGCACGAGGTCGGCGCGGGACGCGGCGATCTCGTCCAGGATCGACTGGAAGCGCCTGGTGGAGAACCCGGTGAGCACCTGGTCCTCCAGACCATGGAGGCGGGCCATGGCTTCCAGCCAGTGGACGGCCATGATGCGCCAGGCGATCTCCCAAGAATCCACGTCAGGGCGGATGACGCCCTGCGCTTTGCCCTCCTCGACGATGGCCGCGAAGCGCTCGGCCTCTCTGAGCTGCTGGTCACGGAGATGCTCGCGTAGGCCGTCTTTGGGCGGCGCGACCGCCAACTCCGTGATGTAGCGGACCACGCGCGTCTTTTGGATCCCGACGGTGTGCAGCTCGCAGATCTTGCGCAGATGGTCCATGGCGTCGATGTGGTCCAT
>JAIMBE010000047.1 GCA_023511565.1 Bacillota bacterium | reverse complement strand
AGCATGTAGGCGTCGCGGTTGTTGTCGTGGCCGGTGTACTTGTGGTAGAGCCAGGGCAACGGAGAGTATTCGTACTCTGTGCCCACGTTTCTGTTGTACCAATCCACGACCAGCACCTGCCCATCGGGATTCACCGAGGGCACCAGCAGAAAGACGACGTTGTCCAGAATGCGTTCGATGTACTCGGATTGTTCTGTGGCCAGACGGTAGACAAGTTCGAGAGACATCTGGGTGGCAGCGACTTCTGTGGAATGAATCGTCAGGGTAATCAGCACGACGGCCGGGTTGTGGCGGAAGATGGTTTCGGCTGCGGACGCTTCCAACGTGTAGGGATACGCCAGACGCCGCTGGTCGGCACGGATCTCTTCCAAGCGGGCCAGGTGCCGGGGTGCAGAGATCGTCAGCAGGATGAAGGGATGCCCCAGGGTGGACTTACCCAGCTCTTCGTAGTGGATCCGGTTCGAGGCCTGTGCCGCCATCTGCATGTAGCGCACCACCTGATCCCAACTGGCCAGCTTCCGATCCGTACCCACACGGAATCCCAGATACTGCTCCGGGGTGGGCAACGACTGCGCCGCGGCTGCGCTGGCCACCCACAGAACCAGAAGGGCCGACACCAACCCACGGAAGCGATGGTGCATGGGGAAAACCTCCGTCTTCATGCCGCGCGATTGTAAAAGAATGTCTCTGGAGGCGGAAGAAAAAAGAAACGGTTGACGGGCCCTGCGGATGCGGTCAGCAAACCCACGGGACGCTTAGCGTGGCACCGCGATGCGGACGGGCAGGCGGGTCGCGGTCGGCTCGGCCAGCACCACACGTTCGTCCGGGTAGATCGCGGTCACCCGTCCGGCAGAGATTTCCAGCGCCGCGCTGCGTCCGCGCCGGGCGTGGGGCAGGAGAAAGACGCGTTGGCCAAAGCGCGGATAGATCCGCCCGTCCGAATCAGGGGCATGACCGGCGACGAACCAGCGCGCATCGAACACGCTGGCGACGGCGGTCATCTGTGCGATGCCTGCCTGTTCTTCCCATTCGGCAAAACCACGGAAGTGCAGCGGCCCGTCGGGATGCCGCAGAAACCAGTGGGCGTGATTCACCAGGACTTCCAGTGCCGTGAGGTACTGGCGAACGGCTTCGTCGAGCTCCCACCCCAAACCACGGGCTTCGGCTTCTTTCTGCTGCTGGGCGATGCGCGCGCGGTGCCGGGCCAGTTCGGCGGTAGCGGCTTCCACCATCTCCGGCAGCCCAGCGTACGGGGGCACGAGTTCGCCCTGCACGAGCAGGCGACGAAGATGGTCGAAGCGGTCCAGCTCCTGTCGAACAAGCTGATTGATCTGCTCGAGCGACTGCGCGCGCAGTTGCGGACTGAGGCCGGCATGCACGAACAGAACCTCGCCGATGCGGACGACTACGTCACGCTGGCGCAGCCAGCGGCCGTAGGGGCCGTCGGGAGCCAAGGTCGTGCGATACTCCAAGTAGCCGGGCGGATGCGCGTCCCACCACTGCTGTTCGGCAGCCGGGTCTGGCTGCCACGGCGGAAGCTGATACTTTTCGGCGAGTCGGCGGCGGAGGCGGACGTAGTCGCGCCAGGCGCGTCGGCGACGGCGTTCGGAATCCGCGTCCGCAAATTCGCGGTAGGCCTCCGGTGCGATGCCCTGCAGTTCCCCGAGCAGGTGGGCGATCTCCTGCTCGCCCAGCAGAACAACCACGCGGCCGCCCGCACGCGAGGCCTGCTCTTCGAGCGTCTGCAGCAGGTCCAGAACACGGCGCGACGGCACTCCCTGGCCCAGTACATCGCCCGTCTGAACGAGCGTGGCGGCACCGCCGGCCCAGCGCAGGCGTCCGTCCACCAGACCGGTCTGCTTCAGCAGAGTGATCAGCGCGGCGGCATCGCCATCCACACCGCCGATCACGACGAGGCGGTCGGTGGCTGTGCGTGTGGGCGCCGCCTGGAAACGGACCGCCACGAGAAGAAGCGAGGCCAACAGCAGAGCCGTGCGACGCATGCGAGACCGTGGCGTACAAGCCAGCGGGGACATTCTACACCGGCTGGCGCTGTGCTAGGCTGAAGGCATGAGGTGCTCCAGATGCGTCAGAGCCAACCGAAGTGGTTCCCTGCTCGATGCGGTCGCTGTAGCGGCGCTGCTGTTCACTCTGCCTGCCGCGGACTCTGAGCGCGTGCAGTGGAAGCCGGTCGGACTGGCTGCACTGGTGCTGGGCGGGCGGACAGTAGAAGACTGGCAGATCTACCAGGCCGAGGAGCGAAATCAGTTTCTGGTGCGGATCGGACGGCGCTATCTGCTGCTGGATACGGCGACACGGCAGCTCTGGGAGCTCGGCCCGGAGCAGTTCCGCCAGGAAGGGGAGGCGCTGGTTTCCCCGACCGTGGAACGGCTCACCACTGAGTCGCAACCAGAGAACGAGGAATCGCCAGATCCGATGGCCACCACTGCCCCACCGACCCGCGAAGCGCGCCAAGGCACAACCCGGCGGGACTCGCCCGTCGTGCGTCACCGCTGGCCCCGACGCGTGCCGACAGAGCAGTGGGTCGACCGGCACGCGGGCCGCGCGCGGCTGATCCAGGTACGATTGACCGAAGAAGGGCGTCTGCTGGAGCTGCAGATCCCACTGAGTTTCTACGAGCAGATCCGTCGCTGAGGCACGATGCCCCTCGGTGGCCTGCCGACAATGCAAAACTCAGGAAGCCGGTGGAGCTGGCGCGGCGGTGGCCCGTTGTCTGACGCGCCGAGCGGGGGCGCGGCCGATCCGGCTCAACGCCCCATCGCATCTTCTTTCTGGTAGACGTCGTAGACCCAGGGGATGCCGAGAAATCCCTCGCGCATGCGGACTTCGACAGGGTCGCCGCGGTGGAAACGGAGGAAGGCGTCGCGTGAGACGGGCACGCGTTCGAATTCGCGGCCCTCGCGCCAGGACACCACGAGCAAGCGGCTTGAGCGCAGCGTGCCCGGCATAGTGAACTTGCCCGCAACACGCGTGACGCGATGAACCGGAGGGCGTGCATCGAGCTGGCCATTCAGAAAAATCAGCGCGGCCAGCAACCACGGCACCGGCACCAGCGTGCGAAAGAGGCGCCGAAGCAGTTCCAGCTCGCGCCGGCGCCGGGCGCGTGCATCGAGCCAAACCGCCAGCGCCAGCGTCAAGAAGAACAGGGCGCCGATGAACACCAGCATCAGGTCGAGCTCCAGCGGCGGATAGATCTGGCCGGTGGAAAGAAAAGCGAGTGTGCCCACCAGAAAAATCGCGGTCTGATAAATCAGGCGGCGGCGAAACGCCACTTCGGCGGCTTCCGGATTCAGACCACAGACTTCGCAGATCGGATGCGGACGGGTGGCGCCACAATTCGGGCAGTGCGTCATATCCAGGGCCCGGAAAGGAAAATCGAAACCAGGTGCGCCTGCGCTTCCGGGTTCTGTCGCCACAACTCCACACCCCTGCCAACACCGGCGACGACCTGGCGCACAACACACTCCGCGCGCTGTGACTCAGCGAGATACACCCCAGTCGGGGAGGTGACGTTGCCCCATCGCGGGTCGTTCAGAGCCGAGGACATACCCTTCTGGCTCCTGTCAGCACCTGAGCCGAAAGAAGTCGCGGCTCCTTTCGATTGCTACCGGCGCCAGAACCACGGGACACGGGTCGCGGCGGCGAGGCGGGCGGCTGGCATCCACGGGGGCGGATGATGCTGCTCGGCGCCCAGCCAGTGATGCTATGGCGTGCCGGCATGACAGTCAAGGCAACCCGTCACCGGGTGAGGCTGTGTATAATCCGCCCGTGGACCTGCGGAAAATCATCCTGGACCAAAAGCGCGCCATCCGCCGCCGCACCCTGCAGGTGCTGGAGTTGGTGCGGCCAGAGCAGATGTCGTGGAGTCCGGCAGCCGGTGCGCTGACCATCGGCGAGATGTTGCGTCACCTGTGGGTGTCGGAGGAAGGGGTGCGGCGCGTCGCGCTCGAGGGCGATTTCCGTTACTACCTGGTGCGCGTGCCCCAGGGCCTGCGTGCCGTGCTCGGCCAACCCGGAACGCTGGAAGAAGAGCGGCGGGAGCTGGAGCGGGTGCATCAGGAAACCCTCCAGCTTGTGAGCACCTACCCGCTGGAACGCCTGGAGGAAGAACGCAGCGAATCTTCGTTGGGCTACCGACGCAAGGTGTACGCCATTCTGCTGGGGATCAACGAGCACGAAGTCCACCACCGCGCGCAGCTGATGACCTATCTGCGCATGCTGGGCACACCGGTACCCGAGCCGATGGGATCGCGCTAAGCCACAGCCTACTGGGACGGAAGCTCGCGGATGGAACGCGGCGGCGAATCCAAGCAGAGAATGTTTTCATCGCGGCCGCTGGTGATCAGCGTACAGGCTGCCGTCTGCGCCGCGCGGATGGCTTCTTCGCGAGTCTGGCCAGAGGCAACGGCACAGCGCTGGCGACCCTGAAAGTCCATGCACACTTCATAGCGCACCTGATCGTGCTGGAAGCTGAGGTAGAGCAGGGCCGCAACCAGCGCCGCCGCGCCAATCGCAATGATCAGCTTGATTCCCGCCGACATCGCTTCACCAGCATTGTAGCAGGTTCGCGCCGACTGCGTCGGCCAATAGGACGTGGGAAGAGCCCTCCGGGTGTCCCGGTAGGACCCGGAAATGCCACTGAGGCCGAAGCAACGCACCTCCTTTATGTTCTAACGGGAGCGGCCGGACTGCACGCGCTGCACGATTTCCTGTTCGAGCCACTGGCGTCGTTCCGGCTGCAAGCGGCCCAGCGCGACCAGGTCCTGCAGCTCGTCGAGCGTCAGCTCGGGCAGAAGCGCGCGCACGGATACCGGCGGCGTGGCCGGATGTCGTACCAGAGCCATCCGCACACCGGGCCGGTGCGACCAGCGGGGATGTTCGCCAATAGCGGCCACGACGTGCGGCGCCAACTCATCGCGAGCGAGCAACTGCAACAGATGGGCTTCCGTAAGGGACGGATTGTCGAGCGCCGGGCGCACCGCCAGCGGAATACCTTCGGCGAGCAGGGCACTGGCAACGCGTGCCGAGGCCCGTCGCGCCAGGGTCAGCTTCTCTCCTAGGGAAATCTGCGGCAGGCGAGCGATGAGGGTGTCTTCAGCGATGCGTTTCAGCTCGGCCGACACAGCAGGCAACTGCGTCAGCCGAACCAGGTCAAACAGATACAGTTGACGCACCCAGCGCAGCGCCACCCGCCGGGGCGCATGTGGATGCCGGACGATGTCGCGCCGCACCGCGTAGCTGGCGCTCAGGGTGGGGTGGCTGGCCAGTGCGGCCAGCACCACCGGAGGCAGGTCCGCACGGCGGAGAAGGATTTCCGCGTGTTGTTCATTCAGCGCGGGGTTGTCCATCAGTGCGAGCAGCACCGCCGGGTCGGCCGAACGCAGCAACTGAGGAATTTCCTCTGCCGGGGCGGTGCGTGCGTATGTTTCGCCCGAGGAAGACCTATCGCGCACTGCCATGGGCCTTCGTATCCGCAGAGAGCAGCCGCTGCGCCAGCCGAGCGGCGCCTACCGCCGGGGCGGTGCGCAGCAGTTCAATCCGTGCACGCGGCGCTACGCCCGCCAGCAGCGCCTCCACGGCGGAATCGAGCAGACGGCTGCGGCCGAAAACGCCGCCGGCGCGGGCAACCAGAAACTCCTGCTCGGCCATCTGCAGGCGGCGAATGACACTGGCGGCCAGACGGGAAAGATGCAGCGCGGCACTGAAGAGAATTTCCCCGGCCGCGGCATCTTCCTGCTCGGCGGCTTCGACGACCAGCGGGTAGATGCGCGGATAGAGTTCCAGTGGATTTTCCGCGATGCGTTCGACCAGTGTGTCCCAGTTCGGACAGGCCAGCGCAGCCGGGATGCTGTCGGAAAGCAGCGTGACCGGGGCCAATCGATCGCGGGCGCGTGCCACGGCCTGCACGGCCCGGCGACCAATTTCAAACGCGCTGCCTTCATCCCCAATCCAGGGCCCCCATCCCCCGGCGCGGGCCAGGCGCCCAGCGGGGCTGCGCCCCAGCGCTGCCGAACCGGTTCCCGCAATCAGGACGACGCCCGGGCCGGAACCGACGGCAGCTTCCAGAGCCACTTCAAGATCCGTGGTGACGTGGACGTCCGCGGTGGGAAATCGTTCGACCAGATGAGCCATAACGCGCTTGACGACGCGAGAGCGTCCTGCACCAGCCAATCCGACACAGACGGCCGTCACCCGATTGACGTCAAGCTGGGCTGCAGCCAACGTCTGCTCGATGGCAGCATCGAGCGCTTCAAAAGCAGCAGGAAAACCACAGCGGAGCGGGTTCGAGGGACCGGCGGTGCCGCGCCCGAGCAACCGTCCGGAATCATCGAGCAGAACACCATCGGTTTTGGTGCCACCGCCGTCCACGCCGAGGTAGTAGCCCATGCTGACACCGTCCGCGGAGCGGTTCTGTCCCCCTGCAGTGTACCGCGAATCGGCCCCCGGCAGCCGGCAATCGAAGCGGAAAGGAAACGGCACCGCCGATGGCCAATCGCAGACCGGCCGCGGAAACGTGCATTGACACTGGCGGAGACCGGCGACTACCATCGCGCCACTCCCCGCGCGCGACAGGATCATCGCGAAGCTGGGACGAAGCAATGATGCGGCTGAGCGGGCTCGACCTGGCCATCCTGATGCTCTATCTGGCGGCGGTGACGGCCATCGGGCTGTGGTTTCGCCGCGGCCAGCATGACATCCGCGACTATTTTCTGGGACGTCGCGAAACGCCCTGGTGGGCGCTGGCGCTTTCCATCGTGGCCACGGAGACTTCGACCCTCACCGTGGTGAGCACCCCGGCGCTGGCCTTTGCCGAAAACTTCCAGTTTCTGCAGCTGGTGCTCGGCTACATCGTGGGCCGTGTGGTGGTGGCGCTGCTGTTCATCCCGCAGTTCTTCCGCGGGGAGTTCTACACGGCCTATCAGTTGATCGAAACACGGTTCGGCGCGCGCATGAAAAGCGCGGCGGCAGCCACATTTCTGATGACACGAGCGCTGGCAGACGGTGTCCGCATCACCGCGATTGCGCTGGTCGTCCAGGTCGCGTTCGGGATCGGCGAGCTCTGGTCCGTGGCGATTGTACTCGGGCTGACGCTGCTCTACACATTCCAGGGGGGTCTGAAAGCCGTCATCTGGACCGACGTGGTGCAATTGGGCATCTACCTCGGCGGAGCCGTTGTGGCTCTGGGGCTGCTGGTGGGGAAACTCCCGGGCGGTTGGAGTGAAGTCAGCGCAGTGGCGGCGGCTCACGGCAAATTCCAGATTTTCGATTTCACATGGGATTGGACGACGAAGTACACCTTTTGGGCCGGCGTGCTGGGAGGGATGTTTCTGACCATGGCCAGCCACGGCACCGACCAGTTGATGGTGCAGCGGCTGCTGGCAGCGCGAAGCGAACGCGACAGCAAACGGGCGCTGCTGGCCAGCGCCGTGCTCGTCTTCTTGCAATTTGCTCTGTTTCTATTGATTGGCGTGTTGCTGTTTGTTTTCTACGGTGCCCCGGCCATCGTACCCGGACAAAGCTACGACGCGGTGTTCCCGCAGTTCATTGTGCAGGAGATGCCCGCAGGACTGCGCGGGCTGATGGTCGCAGCCATCTTTGCTGCGGCGATGTCCACGACCAGCAGCACGCTGAACGCTCTGGCCAGCTCGAGCATCGTGGACTTTTACCGCCTCCACGGAGAAACGGCCGAGCCGGAGCGCCTGCTGCGGCTCTCGCGCTGGATGACACTGGTTTGGGGCGCCGTGCTGTTCGTGCTGGGTCTGGTGCGCTGGGGGCCGTTGCTGGAAGCCGGCCTGATGATTGCTTCGATTACCTACGGCAGTTTGCTCGGCCTGTTCGTGCTCGGTTTACTCCACCGAGGCACGACCGCCGGTGGGGCCCTGGTCGGGATGTTCGCGGGACTGGCAGGGATGCTCTACGTGCGGTTCGCAACGCCGGTGGCATGGACCTGGTACGTGCTGGTGGGCACATTGATCACGGTTCTGGTGGGGGTGGTGGCCAGTTGGGTGGAACGGCAAACAACAGCACACCTCGAGGAGCACTGATGAGCGAAACCAAGGCGGGGGGCGAAAGCAGACCGGGAACCGCGGGGGCACAGGGGCTGGAGCTGGTACGCGGGCTGGGGCCGTGGGCAGCCATGGCCATGGTCGTAGGCCACATCATCGGCACGGGCATCTTCCTGGTGCCGCGGGATATGGCCGAGGCCACCCAGTCGGTGGGCTTGGTAGTTCTGGTGTGGATCTTCGGCGGGCTGCTGTCGCTTGCCGGCGCACTCACCGTGGCCGAACTGGGTGCAGCCCTGCCGGAGGCTGGCGGCGCCTACGTGTTCCTGAAACGCGGGCTGGGGCCGGTCTGGGGATTCCTGTTCGGCTGGATGAACAACCTGGTGGGCAAGCCAGCCTCGATTTCGACCATTGCCGCCGGGCTGATGATTTTCCTTGGCTTTTTCTTTGGCGCATTGCGGGAGCCCATCTTCACCGTGGCCCTTCCCCTGCCCTGGGCGGATGCCCCCTACCGATTCGAGTTCACCTGGGCGCAGCCGGCCGCAGCGGCGGCGATTGCATTCATTACCTTGATCAACTACCTGGGCGTGCGGCTGGCTGGCAGAGTGCAGGTGGCTCTGACGATCTTAAAAGTCGGTGCCATCCTGGCCGTCGTGGTGCTGGGCTTCCTTCTGGCTGAGCCCGAATTCGCCACCGCTGCCCCGCTGTTTCCGCCCCTGACCGACTTCAGTTTCCTGACCGGATTTTTGACTGCGACGGTTGCCGCGCTGTGGGCCTACGATGGCTGGATTGACGTCACACTGGCCGGCTCCGAGGTGCAGAACCCACAGAAGAATATTCCGCGCGCGGTCGTTGGAGGAACGTTGATTGTCGGCGGGGTGTACCTGCTGGCCAACGCGGTCTACTTCTACGTACTCCCGCTGGAAACGGTGGCCCGCACGCCGAACGTGGCCAGTGAGGCTGTGCGGCAGTTTGCCGGTCCGGCGGCCGCAGCCTGGATCACGCTGGCGATGGTGATCTCCGCCACCGGTACGCTGAACAGCTCTATCCTGACCGGCGCACGGGTGCCGTATGCCATGGCGCGCGACGGGCTGTTTTTCCGCACCACGGCCCACATCCACCCGAGCTACCGCACGCCCACCGGCGCGCTGCTGTTTCAGGGTACGGTGGCCTGTGTGATGGTGCTCACCGGCGAGTTCAGCGACCTGTTCTCGCTGTTCATCTTCGCCCAGTGGATCTTCTACGCGCTGACGGTGGCCTCGGTATTCGGACTGCGGCGGCGCGAGCCAGAACTGCCGCGACCCTACCGGGCCTGGGGGTTTCCGGTCGTGCCGGCACTGTTCATTGTGAGTGCTACCGCGCTGACCGTAAACCTGTTCCTGCAGCGGCCGGTGCGGAGCTCGATCGGGCTGGCACTGATTCTTTCGGGGCTGATCTTCTATCGCCACTGGAACCGTGGATCGGCCAGCCGCGCGTAGCCAGCGTCCGAGCGCGCTCCTGGACCGGTGAGCACGTGTCCCGGGCGCGCGCCGGTGTGGCGATCGGATTCGATCACAACCTGCCCGTTGACCAGCACATAGTCGAAGCCTTCGCTGTAGGCGTGTGGCTGCTCGAAGGTGGCGCGGTCGGCAATCCGGTCCGGGTCAAAGATGACCAGGTCGGCCCACAGGCCCGGGCGAACCAGGCCGCGATCGGTGAAGCCGAACCGCTGCGCCGGCAGCGAAGTCATCTTGCGAATGGCCTCTTCCAGCCGCAGGAGACCCTTCTGCCGGACATAGCGGGCCAGCACGCGGGCATTGGTGCCGTAGGAGCGCGGATGGGGCACGCCTTGGCCAAATTCCACCACGCGTCCGTCGGAAGCCACCATGGCGTAGGGGAACTGCAGGATGCGCTCGACGTCGGTTTCGCTCATCGAGTGGTACACCATGCTGGCACCGCCCTTTTCCATCAACTCGAGCACGGTGGCGATTTCGTTGGCGAGCGTGGCCGTGCGGCCGCGTTCGCGATTGATCTGGGCAAGGCTCTTGCCTTCAAGCGATCGATCCCACTCGCAGCGAGCGACACGAGCGTAGTCGAGCCGGGAAAAGCCGTTGCGATTGCGGATGTGCTCGACCATTTCCGCAGCGATTCGCCGGCGCATGGGCGGGTCGGCCAGGCGCTGGCGGATCGCCTCCTCTCCGCCCGCGAGCGCCCAAGGCGGCAGCAGTACACCCAGATTCGTGCTGCTGGCCGCATAGGGATACTGATCCACGGTGACGTCCAGACCGGCGGCACGGGCGTCCAGCACCCTCTGGATCGAACGCGTGCTCTGGCCCCACAGGTCGCGGTGGGCCACCTTGAAGTGCGAGATCTGCACGGGCATGCCGGCGGTGCGGCCGATGTGCAGCGCTTCTTCGATCGCTTCAAACAGCCGGCTGCCCTCGTCACGGATGTGCGAGGCATAGACGCCCCCGTAGCGTGCCGCGACGCGCGCCAGTGCCACCACCTCGTCGGTTTTGGCATAGGCGCCCGGGATGTAGACCAGGCCGGTCGAAAACCCGACGGCCCCTTCGCGCATGGCCCGTTCGACAAGCTGCTCCATGCGGGCCAGCTCCTCCGGCGTGGGATCGCGCTGCTCAGTGCCCATCACGGCGCGGCGAACGCTGTTGTGGCCAATCAACATGGCCGCGTTGACGGCGATGCCCGAGGCGCGCAGGGCAGCGAAATATTCGGCAAGGTCGGTCACGGAGCCGCCGCAGTTGCCCAGCACGATCGCGGTCACTCCGTCGCGCAGAAAATTCGTGGCCTCAGGCATGCGGCGGAGCGCTTCCTCGCCGTGCGTGTGCACATCGATAAAGCCTGGGGCCACGGTGCGGCCGGCAGCGTCCAGCACGCGTTTGGCTGCGGCCGATTGCAGCCGGCCGATCGCTGCGATCCGGCCACCGCGGATCCCGATATCGGCAACGTACCAGGGATTGCCACTGCCATCTACGATGCGTCCATTGCGAATCAGCACGTCAAACTCCTGCTGGGCACCGGCCAGACCGGCAACCCACAGCAGGCCAGCAAGCAACAGAATCCGTTTTCTCATGCGACCCCCTGAAAAACGAGTGCGGCGACACCGGCGCACAACGGAACCGGTGCCCGCTCGGGATGGAAAATCGCCGCCAGAATTTCGACCCCATCGGCCAAGCGAGGCCCGGGCCGGGCAAAGTAGCTGTTGGCATCGAGCGCCCAGACGTGGCCCGCGCGCACCGCCGGCAACTCCCACCAACCCGGTGGCCAGCGGTGGGCGCGCGCTTCGGCGCACGTGGCTGCCAGGTCGTAGCCGCAAGGCATCAGCAGGATGACGTCCGGACGAGTCTGCAGCAGTTCCGCCCAGTCGGCGCGACGCGAAGGTTCGCCCGAGCGGCAGCCCAGCGGCTCACCGCCGGCAATTGCCAACATCTCCGGCACCCAGTGGCCAGGCAGGAAGGGTGGGTCGAGCCACTCCAAGGCGAGCACGCGTGGTCGCGGGGCCTCGGCCACCGCCGCACGAACGCGCTCGACGCGGGCAACCAGCTCGGCCACCAGCGCGGAGGCCTGCTGGCTTCGACCGACCGCTGCGCCGACCCTGAGGATGTCTTGCCAGACACCGCTCAGGTCTTTCGGGGCCAACGTGAGCACGCGCGGCGCGGTGGGAAAGGTGCCCAGCACAGCCGACAGGTCCTCGGGAGAGGCTGCGCAGACCTGACAGAGATCCTGGGTGAGGATCAGGTCGGGTTGCAGCCGGCGCAGGGCCACCTCGTCCACGCGATACAGGCTCTCACCGCGGGCGAGAATGGCGTGCACCTGAGCATCCAGCTCGGCCGCGGTGCGACCACGCGCCTCGAGCCGGGTTTCGACAACGACGGTTTTGCCGCGAACCTCGGGCGGATAGTCGCACTCGTAGGTGACACCGACCAGCGCATCGCTCAAACCGAGCGCGCAAACGATTTCGGTGGCCGAAGGAAGGAACGAGCAAATACGCATGGGGCCGAGTTTACTGCTGGCTGGCCGCGGCAGGCAATGGGCTGGCGGGCAGCACATCGGTGAAGAGGAAGCCTTCGCGCAGCACGCTCGGACCGATGGCAATGGCTAGCGGCGCGCGGAACATGGGACCCGCAAAAGCGAACGTGTGGAATTCGCCGTGTTCGCCACAGGGGTCCACGCCAGCGGGTAAGGCGGCGAGCAGGTCAGCGTCAAAGCAGCGGCCAGCAAATTCAGCGGGGAGCTGTTTCAGATCCACGCAGGTGAGCACGGCCCGCAGGCCCGCGGCAATCATCTGGCGCGCGAGCAGGCCGGTGTCGCGTCCCCAGAGAGGAAACAGCGGAGCTATGCCTGTGCCCGCCAGCAGGGCCTCGCGGTAGCGGCGGACGTCTTCCAGGTACAAATCGCCGAAGGCGATATGGGTGACGCCCGCGGCGCGGGCCTGGGCCCAGGCCGTGGCCATGGCCTGCTGGTAGAGCGCGTTCGAGCAGGGATGCGGGATGGGCACCTGGATCAAGGGCAAGCCCACGGCAGCGGCTTGCCCTTTGAGCAGGGTTTCGCGCACCGCGTGCATGGCCACCCGGCCGGAAGCGGCATTGACCGTGGTCAGCAGCGCGACAACTTCGACGTCGGGCTGCCGGCGCAGCTCTTCCAAGGCCCAAGCGGAATCCTTGCCCGTGCTCCAGGAAAGCCAGACACGCCGGGGTGGCATAATCCAGGCACCTCAGGGATAGAGCAGATAGGGCCTGCGGCGTTCGCGGAAGGCAGCCAGATCGTCGGCCATTTCGTCCACGATGCGCGTGGGGGCATCGCCGCGGCGGAGCCGCTCGAGCGTGGCTGTGCTGCCCAGCAGGGTGAGAATGGCATCCAGATGGAATTGATCAGGATAGAGAGTGCGAAGTGCGGCCGCAATCTCCAATCCTGCGAGCATGGCGTGAACGGACTGGCGGTCGGTGATCACCACGGCGACACCCTCGCAGCGGGTGCCTCGGTAGAGTCCTTCGTTCGGAGTGAATGCCGTGGGCACAAAACGGAGGCCGGGCACAAAGCGGCGATTCAGATAGGCGGCCAGCTCGGTGGCGCGGATCCAGGGGGCACCAAAAACTTCAAAGGGCGTGTCGGTGCCGCGTCCGACCGAGACACCGCCAGCCTGCAGGATTTCCAGGCCGGGATAGAGCAACGCGGCGTCCAGCGAGCGCAAATTTGGCGAGGGAGCTATCCAGCGCAGTCCGGTGAGCTCGAAGGTATCGCTGCGACGCCAGTCCTGCATAGGGATGACCTGCAGGCGTGCACCGATACGGTTTTCGGCGTTGAACATACGTGCCAGCTCGCCGACCGTCATGCCGTGCACCACCGGCAAAGGAAAATACCCTGTGAAGCTGAGCCGGTCGGGATCGAGGAGCGGGCCTTCGATGCGCTCACCACCCAGCGGATTGGGCCGATCCAGAACGTAGAATTCGAGGCCGTGCCGGGCAGCTTCTTCCAGGGCGTAGGCCATGGTGGTGAGATAGGTGTAAAAGCGCACGCCGGCATCCTGGAGATCGAAGACAAGGGCATCCAGGCCGCGGAGCATCTCCGATGTGGGTCGGCGTGTTTCGCCGTACAGGCTGTAGACCGGCAGGCCGGTTTCAGGATCGGTACCCGAAGCCACCCGACCCTCAGCGCGACCGGTCAGACCATGCTCAGGACTGAACAGCGCGACGAGCTGAACCTGCGGGGCTGCCGCCAGCAGTGCAATCGTCGTGCGTCCATCGTGCGCCACGCCGGTGTGATTCGTGATCAGCCCGATGCGCTTGCCCGCCAGCGGGGCAAACTTCTGCTCGACCAGCACATCAAGGCCCGTCCGGGTCTGGCCCAGCCGGGAGGTGGTGCCTTCCAGGGAATATCTGCGTTCGGCGCCGACACTGCGTTCGACGGCACTGCCGGCAGGCGGTCCGGCACCGACAGCCGCTGCGACTACAGTGGCCACACGAGATCGCAGCGAAGAAATGGCTGGACGCAGACGGGGATGAACGCTGTTGGTCAGCAGGATGACAAACGTGCGGCTGGTCGGGTCAATCCAGATCGAAGTCCCGGTAAAGCCGGTATGACCAAATGAGCTGGCGGGGAACAACTCACCCCGGGGCGCGGAATACACCGAATCGATATCCCAGCCCAGACCGCGCACCGCCCGGCTCCAGGGAGGCGACTGCGGGGCAGCCATTTTGCGAATCGTGGCCGGTGCAAGCAGTCGGGGCTGTGCGTGGTTGTCCCGGGGCGCGTCGTCCCACGCAGCAAGAATCGTGCGGCAGAAGCGGGCCAGATCGTCGGCCGTGCCAAACAGGCCGGCATGGCCAGCGACCCCGCCCATGCCGCGTGCGCGCGGGTCATGAACCTCACCGCGGAGCAGACGTCCGCGGCCGGAGCCGGGTTGCGCGCCAGCCGGCAGATCAATTTCCTCGGTGGGTGCGATGCGGGGGCGCCATTCGGGCGGCGGCAAGAACCGCGTCTGCGACATACCCAGCGGCTGTGCGATCTCCCGGGCGAAGAATTCGTCCAACGGCAGGCCGCTCACGCGCCGGATCAGCTCGCCGAGGACGATGTAACCGGTATCGCTGTAGATGAAGCGAGCGCCCGGCGGAGCCATCAACTCGTCGCGATAGATCGCTTCGAGCACGGCGGCCGCACCCGACCAGGACTCAGGCAAGGCGGGGATCGGCCGCAGACCAGAATGATGGACGAGCAGCATGCGCACGGTCACCTGATCTTTGCCGCCTCCGGTGAACTCGGGCAGGTAGCGCACGACCGGATCGTTCAGACGGAGGCGGCCCTGCTCAACCAGTTTCAGGATCGCCGGGGCCGTGGCCACGACCTTGGTCAGTGAGGCCAGGTCGAAGAGGGTGTCTACGGTCATCGGCTCGCGGGCCGGCACAAGCGCTCGCGCGCCGTACGCTTTCCGGTGCACGACGCGGTTGCCGTGCCAGACCAGCAGCACCGCTCCCGGGATTTCGTCGCGGGCAATTGCATCTTCAATGACAGCGTCGAGCGTGGCCAGGCCGACCGCAGAAGGCGACGAGGCACCGGGAACCGCCAGCCAGGCCCACAGCACGAAGCCGACGAGCACAACTCCCGATGGAAACAGACGGCAGCGCGCGTGGTTGTCGGGCATCAACCCCTGTGCTATACCAAGCGACGATGCGCGCGTCAACGCCAGTTGTTTCGCACCAGCGGTTGCGCACGGCGCAGCGCACGGCACTGGTCGCCGCCGTGCTGCTGGTGCCGGCGCTGCTCGGCCGCCAACCTGCGGCTGGCGAGCCGGAACTGCCGGCTGCAGCGGAGCGCTGGGTCGAGCAAACGCTCCGGGACCTGTCGCTCGAGGAAAAGCTCGGCCAACTGATGATGGTTCACTACTACGGGGGCTTCACGCACGCCGCCAGCGAGCCGTACCGCGAGCTGCTGCAGCGGATCGAATCGCAGCACATCGGCGGGATCGTGGTGGCCACGCGAGCCGGCGCTCTGGGCACCGAGTTGAGCCAGGTCTATCCCACCGCAGTGTTGACCAATCAGATGCAGCGCCGCGCAAAAATTCCGCTGCTCGTCGCCGCCGACTTCGAGCGCGGCACAGCGATGCGGATTGCCGAAGGCACGTCGTTCCCTTTCGCGATGGCGGTGGCGGCCGGCGGCGACCCGCGGGACGCGTACGAGATGGCCCGGATCACGGCGATCGAAGCGCGCGCGGTGGGGGTGCACTGGAACTTTGCACCGGTGGCGGATGTGAACATCAACCCGCAGAACCCGATCATCAACATGCGGTCGTTTGGCGAAGATCCACGGCACGTGGCTGAGTATGTGGTGGCCTTCATCCGGGGCAGCGAAGAAAACGGGGTCCTGGCCACGGCCAAACATTTCCCGGGGCACGGCGACACCAGCGAGGACTCGCACATTGGTCTGCCCGTGATTTGGGGAGACCGGGCGCGCCTGGAACAGGTGGAGCTGGTACCGTTCCGGGCAGCCATCGCGGCCGGTGTGAGCACGATCATGACCGGACACCTGGCCGTGCCGGCACTCGAACCGGATCCGGAGCTGCCCGCAACGATGTCGCGGCGCATCTTGAACGAGCTGCTGCGCGACGAGCTGGGCTTCCGTGGACTGATTGTCACCGATGCATTGACGATGGGGGGTGTGACGGCACGCTACGCTCCGGGCGACGTGGCCGTGCGCGCGCTGGAAGCCGGCGCGGATCTGCTGCTGGTGCCGCCGGTGCCGGATGCCGCGTTGCTCGGACTGCGCCGGGCTGTCGAACAGGGGCGGCTGAGCCAGAAGCGGATTGACGAATCGGTGCGGCGCATCCTGGTGGCCAAAGCACGGCTCGGCCTGCATCGCCAGCGCGAAGTGGACGTGGACGCACTGAATCAAATCTTCGGCCGACCTGACTTCCGCGCACGGGCGCAAGAGATTGCCGACCGCGGCATCACCCTGCTGCGCGATCGGACCGGGCTGCTGCCTCTGGAGGCTACCCAGCCGCTGCGCGTACTGCTGGTGGCCGTGGCCGGCGACCCGGACCCGCTGCCGGCCAGCGTGCTCGAGCAGGAGCTCCGCTGGCGCGTGGAACGACTGCAGGTGGTGCGGACCGACACGCGCTGGGTGCCGGTCGGAAACGTCAAACTGCCCCCGAGCGATAGCTACGATGTGGCGATCGCGGCGTTGTTCGTGCGGCTGGCCGACCGCAAGGGCCACGTCAGCCTGCCGCCGGAGCAGATTGCGTTTGTCAACGAGCTGCTCAGCACAGAGAAACCGATCGTGGTGGCCGCGTTCGGCAGCCCGTATGTCGTGGAGCGCTTTCCGAAGGCAGGCACCTGGCTGGCAGCTTTTTCGACCCACGGAGTTGCCCAAGCCGCCGTCGCCCGCGCCCTGTTCGGACAGGTGGCCATCGCCGGGAAATTCCCTGTGACGGTGCCGGGCGTGGTCCAGCCGGGCGAAGGCCTCACCTTGGCTGCCCGCCCGATGACGCTTGCACCGGCAACGCCGGAGCTGGAAACGAAGCTGGCCCCGGTCTTCGCCCAGGTGGAGCGACTGGTCCACGAAGGTCGGATTTCCGGTGCTGCGATCGCCATTGGTTATCGCAACCAGCAGGTCGTGCGCGGCTTTGGCCGCACGTCGTTCGGCCGTGGGGCGGCGCCCATAGAACACGAAACACCGCTCGAGGGCGGAGCTATGCTGCGGGGCATTGCCCTCACGCTGACGACGGCTCTGCTGGTCGAAAATGGATTGCTCGATTTGCAGGCACCGGTGGCTCGGTACCTGCCCGACGCAACCTTCGGCGCGAATCTCGGCGGGCCCAGCAACACGACTCTGGCGCAACTGCTGCTCGATGTGGGCAGCGGGAGCGCGCCGCCGGCCGGCAGTGCTCCCGCATCGTCCTGGTCGACCGAGCGTTCGATCCTGCTTGGCCAGATCATCGAAGCCGTGAGCGGCAAAGCGGTACCGGAGCTCTTTGCGCATCGCGTGCTGCGTTTGCTTGGGGTCGAGTGGCACTGGGAATCGAGACGGCCGGCTCAGCAGCACGCTGGTCTCTCTGCCGCCGCCACCCAAGTCACCCCGCTGGCCCAGATGCTGCTGAACGGCGGTCTCTACGGCCACAGACGCATCCTGAAGCGCAGCACCATCGAGCTGTTTGCGGCACCGCAGCGCGTAGGCGATGCGGTGCGTGCGCTGGGATGGAACGTTGGCCCGGGGAACGGTGGGGCGCTTTCCCGCCGCGCCTATGGATACGAGGACCCACGTGGGGCTTCGCTCTGGATGGATCCCGAAAAAAATCTGTTCGTCCTCTTCCTGCCCGCGGAAGTCCGGGCCGACGCGGAAGAAACGCTTCGCGCCCTGCGCGACGAAGTTCACCGGGCCACCACGGCAGCGCTCGGACTGGCCGGTTCGGCACACTGAAGCTGCCCGCCGGGCACAGACCTGCGAGCCGGTCTATAATCCGAGGCGCTCGGCAACGAGCGGCGAGGCCGATTTGAGCAGTCGCTTCCAGCGAATTCCCGACACAGAACGACGCCATCCCCGCACGCGGGGGCTCGACCGGCTGCCGACGCGCGCGCTGCTC
Organism: Bacillota bacterium; assembly: GCA_023511565.1. Classification (GTDB taxonomy): domain Bacteria; phylum Acidobacteriota; class Terriglobia; order Acidiferrales; family UBA7541; genus DSGC01. Next base: position 370 of record JAIMBE010000047.1, on the reverse strand, counting down.
GAGAAGATCCATCGCGAAGACGCCCGTGTGGCCTACGCTGTGGCGCGGCAGATCCCCGCTATCGCCCGGGCGGTGGAGACCATCGTGGCGGCGCTGCGTGCCGGCGGGCGGCTGATCTACGTTGGCGCAGGAACCAGCGGACGGCTGGCCGCGCTGGACGCAGCAGAATGTCCGCCGACGTTCGGCGTGTCGCCGCGGCTGGTGCAGGCGGTGATTGCGGGTGGACGGGCTGCGCTCGATCACGCCGTCGAGGGCGCGGAAGATTCGGCGGCCCAAGGTCGGCGCGACCTGAAGCGGCGCCGGCTGAGTCGTTCCGATGTGGTGGTGGGGTTATCGGCGAGTGGCACCACACCGTACGTGCTCGGGGCCC